>NZ_JBHTMU010000013.1:0-100712 GCF_042679605.1 Litorisediminicola beolgyonensis | reverse complement strand
GCGGACCGAGGCGCTGGTGGCGGGGCCCGCGGGCGGCGCCGAGGCGCTCTGGGACCGGGCGGAGGGGCGCGGCGCGCTCAAGGTGATGGAGGCGCTGGCCGCCGAGGCCGAACATGGCACCGATCTCGACGCGCGGGGCTATGCCGATCTCTTCGAGGCGGTGCTGTCGCGGGCCGAACCGGTGCGCCGCCCGGACGAGGCGCATCCGCAGGTGCTGATCTGGGGCACGATCGAGGCGCGGGTGATGGGCGCGGATCTGTTGATCCTCGGCGGGCTCAACGAAGGCTCCTGGCCCGAGGTTCCCGCCGCCGATCCCTGGCTCAATCGCGCGATGCGGGCGGAGCTGGGGCTCTTGCTGCCGGAGCGGCGGATCGGGCTTTCGGCGCATGATTTCCAGCAGGCCGCCGCCGCGCGCGAGGTCTGGTTCACCCGCGCCGCGCGCTCGGATGAGGCCGAGACGGTGCCCGCCCGCTGGCTGAACCGGATCACCAACCTGATGTCCGGCCTGCCCGGACGGCAGGGTCCCGAGGCGCTCGCGGCGATGCGCGCGCGCGGTCAGGGCTGGCTTTCGGCGGCGCGCGCGTTGGAGCGGGCCGAGCCGGTCGCGCGGGCGCCGCGCCCTGCGCCGGTGCCACCCGTGGAGGTGCGCCCGCGCAAGCTTTCGGTCACCGAGATCCGGACGCTGATCCGCGACCCGTACGCGATCTATGCGCGCCATGTGCTGCGCCTCCGCCCGCTCGATCCGCTGCAGCCCGAACCCGATGCGCTGATGCGCGGCACGGCGCTGCACGACGCGATGGAGGCCTTTGTCGGGCGCAGCCTTCACGATCCCGATGCGCTGACCCCGGCCGAAATGCGCGCCGAGATCGCCCGGCAGCTCGACGCCCTGCCCTTTCCGCTGGTGCGCCATCTCTGGGCGGCGCGGGTCGCGCGGGTGGCCGAGAGCTTCTGCGCCGAGGAACGCGAGCGGCAGGCGGTGGCGCGCCCGGGCGTGTTCGAGCGCAAGGGGCGCGGCGAGATGGCCGATCCCGCCTTCACGCTGACCTGCAAGGCCGACCGGATCGACATCGACGACGGCGGCAACGCGCTGATCTACGACTACAAGACCGGCCGCCCTCCGACGCCGAAGGAGCAGCGGCATTTCGACAAGCAGCTTCTCCTCGAAGCGGCCCTGGCCGAGCGCGGGGGCTTCGACGATCTCGGTCCGATGTCGGTGCGCCGCGCGGCTTATATCGGCCTTGGCGCCGAGGGCGGCGAGGTCGAGGCGCCGCTCAGGACCGATCCCGCCGAGCCCTTTGATCCCGAGAAGCCCCGGCTGACGCCTGCAGAGATCTGGGCCGAGTTCGAAGAGCTGATGCGGCGGTATTTCGACCCCGGGCAGGGCTTCACTGCGCGCCGCGCGATGCGCGAGGACCGGATGAGCGGCGATTATGACCAGCTCGCCCGGCTGGGCGAATGGGAGCTGTCGGACGCGCCGGAAAAGCAGGTGTTGAGATGAGCCGCGATCTGGCCACCCAGCGGCAGGTCGATGCCGCCGATCCCGGGGCCTCGACCTGGCTCGCCGCCAATGCCGGGTCGGGCAAGACCCGCGTGTTGACCGACCGGGTGGCGCGGCTTCTTCTGGGAGGGACGGCGCCCGAGAACATCCTCTGCCTCACCTATACCAAGGCCGCCGCGAGCGAGATGCAGAACCGGCTGTTCCTGCGGCTCGGGGAATGGGCGATGCTAGACGACGCCGAGCTGACGCGGGAGCTTGCGGCGCTCGGGGCCGAGACCGGCGATACGGTGTTCCTGCAGAAAGCGCGGACGCTCTTTGCCCGCGCGATCGAGGCGCCGGGCGGGCTGCGCATCCAGACAATCCACTCGTTCTGCGCGGCGCTTTTGCGTCGTTTCCCGCTCGAGGCCGGGGTCAGCCCGCAATTTCGCGAGATGGACGACCGCACGGCGGAGCTTCTGCGCGCCGAGATCGTCGAGCGGATGGCCGAGGGTCCCGAGGCCGCGCTGGTCGCCGACCTGGCGGCGGAGTTCACCGGTGCCGACGATTCGCTCGACGATCTTCTGCAGGGCATCCTGGGACATCGCGCGGGCTTCGAGCCTCCGCGCAGCCGTGCCGATCTGGCCGCGGTCTACGATCTCGATCCCGGGCGCGATGCCGACAGCGTGCTGGCGGATGTGTTCAGCCCCGGGGCGGACCGGCTGATCGCCGATCTGGGTCCGGTGCTTGCGAGCTCGGGCGGCAATGACACCAAATATGGCGCGCCGCTCCTGGGCATCACCGGGCGCAGCCGGACGGATTTCGACCGGCTGGCCTCGGTCTGTCTGACGGCCAAGGGCACGCCGCGCGCGCGCTTCCCCAAAGCCGGGCTGCGCAAGGACCATCCCGATCTCTTCGAGGCCTATGATGCGCTCGCCTCCCGGGTCGAGGACGCGGTCGCGGAACTGGCCGCGCAGGACGCGCTTGCCCGCGACTTGGCGCTGCACCGGTTCGCGGCCGCGTTCCTGCCCGCCTATGACCGCGCCAAACTCCTGCGCGGGTTTCTCGATTTCGACGACCTGATCGAGAAGGCGCGCGCGCTTCTGTCCGAGCGGGCGGTGGCGGAATGGGTGCTCTACCGGCTCGATGGCGGCATCGACCACATCCTGGTGGACGAGGCGCAGGACACCTCGCCGGTGCAATGGCAGGTGATCGAGCGGCTGGCGCAGGAGTTCACCGCCGGTGCGGGCGCGCGCGAGGTGACGCGGACGATCTTCGTGGTCGGCGACAAGAAGCAGTCGATCTACTCGTTCCAGGGCGCCGATCCGCGCGAGTTCGACCGGATGCGGGCCGAGTTCCGCGACCGGCTGGCACGGACCGACCGGCCCCTGGCCGAGCGCAATCTCCAGCATTCCTTCCGCTCGGCGGCGACGATCCTGTCGCTGGTCGACCGCACCTTCGAGGGCGCCGAGGACTCGGGCTTTTCGCCCGAGGAGCGGCATGTGGCGTTCAAGTCCGGGCTGCCGGGCCGGGTCGAGCTCTGGCCCGTGGTCGAGGCGCCCGAGACGCCGGAAGAGGCCGAGTGGTACGATCCGGTCGACCGGCTGGGCGAAAGCCACGAGACCGTGGTGCTCGCCCGCCGCATCGCCGCCTGGATCGACGAGCGTCTCGCGGCGGAAACGCCCCTGCCCGAGGCCGAGCGGGACGGCTCGATCCGCTGGCGGCGGATGTCGCCCGGCGACGTTCTGATCCTCGTGCAGCGGCGCGGGCCGCTTTTCGGGGCGATCCTCAGGGCCTGCAAGGCGCGCGGGCTGCCGATGGCCGGAGCCGACCGGCTCAAGGTCATGGCCGAGCTGGCGGTGCGCGACATCCAGGCGCTCCTGTCGTTTCTGGCCACCCAGGACGACGATTACGCGCTGGCCTGCGCGCTGCGCTCGCCGCTTCTGGGGCTCGACGAACAGGCGCTCTACAGTCTCGCGCAGCCGCGCAAGGGCGGTCTCTGGGAGGCGCTGCGGCAGGCACGGGACGTGTATCCGGGCGTTCTCGCGATCCTCGACGATCTGCGCGGCGTGGCCGATTACCTGCGCCCCTACGACCTGATCGAGCGCATCCTGACGCGCCATGACGGGCGGCGGCGCCTGATCGGGCGGCTGGGCGAGGAGGCCGAGGACGGGATCGACGCGCTTCTGGGACAGGCGCTGGCCTATGAGGAGGGCAACGTGCCCTCGCTGACCGGGTTTCTCCAATGGATGCAGAGCGACGATCTGGAGATCAAGCGCAGCGCCGAGGCCGCGGGCGGGCGCATCCGGATCATGACGGCGCATGGCGCGAAGGGTCTCGAAGCGCCGGTGGTGATCATGCCCGATTGCGCGATGCGGCAGAACACGCTTCGGGCGCAGGTGCTGCCGGGCCCCGGCGCGGCGCTCTGGAAGGCACGGGGCGATGCCAAGCCCGCGGCACAGGCGGCAATCGAGGACGAGATGAAGGCCGCGCAGCTGCGCGAACGCGACCGGCTGCTCTATGTCGCGATGACGCGGGCCGAGACCTGGCTGGTCGTGGCGGCGGCGGGGCAGCTCGGCAAGGATGGCGCGGCCTGGCACGACCGCATCCGCGTCGCGATGGAGGCCGAGGGCGCGGCGCCGCTTCCAGTGACGAGCGATGGCGTGGCGGTGGGCGAGGGTCTGGTCCTCGGTGCGGATTTCGCGTCCGTGGGGACGGCGGAGGACGCGCCCGAGGCGGGCGACGAGGCGCTCGCCGATCCGCCGGAGCTTGCGCCCTTGCCGCCGCTGCCCTTCGCGGAAGTGCTGCGCAGCCCGTCGGACCTGGGCGGAGCCAAGGCGCTGCCAGGGGCGGCGGGCGACGACACGGAGACGGCGCTGGAGCGCGGCACGCTCCTGCACCTGCTTCTCGAGACGCTGCCGCTCTTCGACGCGGACGACCGGAAAGCGGCGTCGGACGCGGTGCTTTCAGCGCGCGGCGTGGCCGAGGCCGAGCGGGCGGCGCTGCATGACGAGGTGACGGCGCTGCTCGAGGCCCCGGCGCTCGCGCGGCTCTTCGATCCCGGCGCGCTGGCCGAGGTCGGGATCACCGGAGAGGTCGCGGGGCTCGGGCGGCTCTCGGGGATCATCGACCGGCTGGTGCTGACCCCGGAGCGGGTGCTCGCGGTGGATTTCAAGTCGAACCGCACCCTGCCCAAGGGCCCCGAGGACACGCCCGACGGGCTTTTGCGACAGATGGCGGCCTATCGCGAGATGCTGCGCGCGCTCTATCCCGACCGGCGCGTGGAGACGGCGCTTCTCTGGACCGCGGCGGGCCGTCTCGACACGGTTCCCGACGCGCTTCTTGATGCCGCGCTGGCGCAGGCCGCAACATCTTGACGCTACCCTGCCCCATTCTTACGTTCTGGGCCAACACGGGGCATATGCCTCGCGACCGATTCACTGCATTTTCAGGAGAACTGATATGGGCACTGTCGCTGTCACCGATGCCACGTTCGATCAGGAAGTAAAGAATTCCGACGTTCCCGTGGTCGTGGATTTCTGGGCCGAATGGTGCGGCCCCTGCAAGCAGATCGGCCCGGCTCTGGAAGAGCTGTCCGACGAGTATGGCGACAAGATCAAGGTCGCCAAGGTCGATGTCGACCAGAACCCGAACACCGCCGCCGCCATGGGCGTGCGCGGCATTCCGGCGCTCTTCATCTTCAAGGATGGGCAGGTCGTGTCGAACCGCGCGGGCGCGGCGCCGAAGGCCGCGCTGAAGGGCTGGATCGACGACTCGATCTGATCTCTGCCCGAGAGGTTTTAGGGACCCCGTCGCAGCCGCGGCGGGGTCTTTTCATGTGGGGTCGGCAAAGCTGCGCTCGGCCAGCGCCATGAGGCGGCGCAGGCGGCGATCCTGGGCGGGGCTGCGCTCGGCCTCGGTCGCGGGCAGGCCCCACCAGTCGGCGAGGATCCGGTGGCGCAGCAACAGCCCGACCGAGGGATCGTCGGGACCGACAAGATCGTAGCCCGCGAAGAAGCCGTCGCGGGCAGCGGCAGGCAGAACATCGCCCGGAGCGATGGTTTTGGGGTCGGCGCGGAGCGTGGCGTAATCGACGAGCAGGCGCGCGAGGTCGTGGCCGACCGGCGCTGATCCCGCCTCGGCGAAGTCGAGACCGGCGGTCTGCGGTCCGATCACGATGTTGCGCATGTGCAGATCGCCATGCAGCGCGGCGGTGACGCTCTGGCGTCCGGCGAAACCCGGCGCGAGCGCGCGGTAGCGGGCGGCGGCGGCGCGGAAGCGGCTGTCCTGCGCGACCCGACGGGTCCCTGCGTCCATCTCGGCGAGGATGCGGTCGAGATAGTCGAGCTGGAATTTCGGCCGGAACGGACGGCGCTCGCCGAAGCCGCTCTGGTGGAAGGCGGCGATCCAGGCCCCTGCACGCCTCAGAAGCGCCGGGTGGTCGCTTGCGGGCGCCTCTTCGGTCAGGCGAGACAGATGCGTGCCCGCGACGAAACCCATGAGGCAGGCCTGACGCTCGGGATGGATCGCCAGGAGCGGCGGCACGGTCATGTGGGCGCCCGAAGGAAACCGCGCGGCGATCTCGGAATGGCGCGCCATCTGCGCCAGGAACGCCTCGGGCCGCTCGGGGCGCGCCTCGTATTTCAGCACGAGATCCGCGCCATCGCGCGACATCCGAAGGAGCACCCGCGCCACGCGCGCATCCTGCCGGAGGGCCAGGCGCGACGCGGTCCAGCCCGACGGATCGAGCCCGGCCTCGCGGGCCAGATCGGGCCAGAGTGCCCGTGCATCGCGGTCCAGATCCTCCATGCCCGTCTTTCCAGCGGGTTGCGCCGCTGCTGTCCAGCCCTCATATCGAGCCGGACAAGAGATTGGAGATCCACATGGCCGAGAACGACTTTCCGGGATGGCACGGCACCACGATCATCGGCGTCAAGAAGGGCGGCCGGGTGGTGATCGCGGGCGACGGGCAGGTGAGCCTTGGCAACACGGTCATCAAGGGCTCGGCCCGCAAGGTGCGGCGGCTCTCCCCCGGCGGTTACGACGTGGTCGCGGGATTTGCCGGATCGACGGCGGATGCGTTCACGCTTCTGGAGCGGCTCGAGGCCAAGCTCGAGGCGACGCCCGGTCAGCTTCAGCGCGCCGCGGTGGAACTGGCCAAGGACTGGCGCACGGACAAGTACCTCCAGAAGCTCGAGGCGATGCTGATCGTGACCGACGGGGCGGAGCTTTACGTGATCACCGGCGCGGGCGACGTGCTGGAGCCCGAGCATGACGTGGCTGCCATCGGATCGGGCGGCAATTACGCGCTCGCCGCCGCCCGGGCGATGATGGACAGCGACAAGGATGCCGAGAGCGTGGCGCGCGATGCGATGGCTATCGCCGCCGATATCTGCGTCTTCACCAACGGCAACCTGACCGTCGAGACCATCGGCGGATGATCGACGAGGACGACCTGCGCGCCGCCGTCCAGGCGGGCATGATCACCGAGGCGCAGGCCGCGACGCTCGGCGCCCTGGCACACAGACGCCGCGGCGCGCGCGAGAACCTCGCCGAGGGCGACGAGCCCTTCGAGCTCTTCCGGGGCTTCAACGAGATCTTCATCGTCGTCGGCCTCATCGTCCTCGCGACCGGCTGGATCGGTCTGGCGGGCGTGTCGGTCACGCTGATGAGCTCCGACCCGCGCAACTCGGTGATCTTCTGGTCGATGATCGGCGCGGCGCTCGTCTGGCTGCTGTCGGAATATTTCATCCGCCGCCGCCGGATGGTGGCCCCGGCGATCATGCTCTCGGTGCTCTGGGCCGGGAACGCGCTGCCGGGACTGGCGGTGGCCTTCGCGAACATCTTCGAGCTGGCGATGAAGGAATACAGCTCGCTGACGGTGCCGCTCGGGGTCACCACCGCGGCGGTGGCGCTCTTCTGGTGGCGCTTCCGCGTGCCCTTCGCGACGGCGATGATCGCGGTCGGCCTCTTCGTGACCGCGATGCTGCTCGCGGCCTCGTCCTCGGGCTCGCCCACGACGCTGCGCGAGGTGTTCCTGCTGTCGGCGGACGGGCCCTTTGCCTGGATCACGCTGGCGCTCGGAGCCTTGGTCTTCGCGGTGGCGATGGCCTTCGACATGTCCGACCCGCACCGGGTGACGCGGCGGGCGGCGAACGGCTTCTGGCTGCATCTCGTGGCCGCGCCCGCGCTCGTCAACACGCTGGCGCTGACGCTTCTCGAGCGGCAGAACCATCCGCTCCTCGCCGCGATGCTGGTGGTTCTGGCGGCGATTGCCATCATCATCGACCGGCGCTCGTTCCTGATCGCGGCGATCGGCTACACCGTGGTGCTTTCGGGCACCTTGTTCGAGGCGGATGGCGCGGCCGTGACGGTGTTTCTCCTGGGGCTCGGGCTCCTGCTTCTGGGCGCGTTCTGGGACCGCATCCGGGCGCTTCTCCTGGCGATGCTGCCGGGCTGGCTGCCGCTCGAGAAACTGCCGCCCTCGACTGCGGTTCCGCTCAAGCGGGTTTGAATTCCTGCCTCCGCGCCCCCAACTCGATCCCGACAAAGCACAAAGGCACGACATGACCGACCTGACCCCGCGAGAGATCGTCTCGGAGCTCGACCGCTTCATCATCGGCCAGAAGGACGCCAAGCGCGCCGTGGCCGTGGCGCTGCGCAATCGCTGGCGGCGCAAGCAGCTTGCCGACGATCTGCGCGACGAGGTGTATCCCAAGAACATCCTGATGATCGGGCCGACCGGCGTCGGCAAGACCGAGATCTCACGGCGGCTGGCCAAGCTCGCCCGCGCGCCCTTCATCAAGGTCGAGGCGACCAAGTTCACCGAGGTCGGCTATGTCGGCCGCGACGTGGAGCAGATCGTGCGTGACCTCGTGGATGCCTCGATCGCGATGACCCGCGAGCACATGCGCGATGACGTGAAGGCGGCGGCGCACCAAGCCGCCGAGGATCGCGTGATCGCCGCCATCGCCGGTGAGGACGCCCGCGAGGGCACGCGCGAGCGCTTCCGAGAGAAGCTCAAGCGCGGCGAGCTCGACGACACGATGATCGAGCTCGACATCGCCGAGACCGCGAGCCCCTTCCCCGCCATGGAGATCCCCGGCCAGCCCGGAATGGGGATGGGCGGCATGAACCTCGGCGACATCTTCGGCAAGGCCTTCGGCGGGCGCACCGTGCGCAAGCGGATGAGCGTGCGCGACAGCTACGAGATCCTGATCGGCGAAGAGGCGGACAAGCTTCTGGACGACGAGCAGGTCAAGCAGGCGGCGCTGTCGGCGGTCGAGCAGAACGGCATCGTGTTCCTCGACGAGATCGACAAGGTCTGCGCCCGCACCGACGCGCGCGGCGGCGATGTGAGCCGCGAGGGCGTACAGCGCGATCTCTTGCCGCTGATCGAGGGCACGACGGTCTCGACCAAGCACGGGCCGGTGAAGACCGACCATATCCTCTTCATCGCCTCGGGCGCGTTCCACATCGCCAAGCCCTCGGACCTCTTGCCCGAGCTGCAGGGCCGCCTGCCGATCCGGGTAAACCTGCGTCCGCTGACCGAAGGGGATTTCGTCCGCATCCTGACCGAGACCGACAACGCGCTGACCCGGCAATACACCGCGCTCATGGCGACCGAGGAAGTGACGGTCACCTTCACCGAGAACGGCATCGCCGCGCTCGCGCGCATCGCCGCCGAGGTGAACACCAGCGTCGAAAATATCGGCGCGCGGCGGCTCTACACGGTGATGGAGCGGGTCTTCGAGGAGCTGTCCTTCACCGCGCCGGACAAGTCGGGCGAGACGATCACCGTCGACGCCGATTTCGTCGAGACCCACCTGGGCGACCTGAGCCGGTCGACGGATTTGAGCCGGTATGTGTTGTGACGCGGTCGTCTCGCGCTTGGTAGGGGCCTGTAAACCATTTGGCGCAATGCCGTTCTCTTACTGAGAACAGGAGGCCAGCCTGTGCTGGCAGAGGTCGTCAACGAGCGGCTCAAATATCTTGCCGGTCTTTGCAACGGGCTTGCGCTCGGGTTTATCGGTTTCTCGCTGATACGACCGCTCACCGATGGCGATAGTCCGGCCTGGCGATACGTGGCGGGCGGATTTGCCCTGCACGCGCTCGGTCATTATATTCTCGGCATGTTGAGAGAGGAAAACACCGATGTCGCCTGAGACGCAGGTTCTTCTCACCGGCTTGGGGATCGGCGTCGTTCTGGCGGCTTATGGTCGGTACCTCGTCTGGCGCTATGACCGCGAGGATGCCCGCAAGCGGTCGGAGTAGACCCTACCCGATCTCCGCCAGCAGCGCCGCATGCCGCGCGGTGAACTCGGCGCGGGTCTCCGCGGCGGGTCTGAGGCGGATCGACAGGCCCTCGCGCAGTTTCGGGTCAGGTGCGCCGAAGAAGCGGTTGGCCTCGGTCACCGAAAAGCCCGCGATCTCGACCGCCTCCATCCAGGCCGAGACCTTGTCTGCCTTCTTGATCTGCTTCTTCAGCGTCACGGGCGTCTGCGCTTGCAGTCCGAAGCGGATATGGATCGCCGCCGAGAGCCGCTTGTCGAGCTCCTCGTAATCGGGACCGACCGCGGCCTTCACCGGCGAGATCATGTCGCCAATCACGTATTCCGGCGCATCGTGCAGAAGTGCCGTCAGCCGCTCGCGCGGGCTGGCCTTGGGGCAGAGACGGCCGAAGATCTCCTCGACCAGAAGCGAATGCTCGGCCACCGAATAGGCGTGATCCCCGCGCGTCTGGCCATTCCAGCGCGCGACGAAGGCGAGGCCGTGGGCGATGTCCTCGATCTCGATATCCATCGGCGTCGGGTCGAGAAGGTCGAGCCTGCGGCCCGAGAGCATGCGCTGCCAGGCGCGGGGTTGTCTGGCCATGGGTGCCGTCCGTGAAGGCTGTGATGGCCCCTGAGTGACATGCGCGCGAGCGCGGCGCAACGCGCGTTGCCGCGGGCGCGACCGAATGCTACCAGCCTTGCCAAGCTCGAATTCACCGACCGGAGGGCCGGACATGACGCAAGACTACATCGTGAAAGACATCGCCCTTGCCGCCTATGGGCGCAAGGAACTCGACATCGCCGAGACCGAGATGCCCGGCCTCATGGCGCTTCGCAAGGAATATGGCGAGGCGCAGCCGCTCAAGGGTGCGCGGATCGTGGGCTCGCTCCATATGACGATCCAGACCGCGGTCCTGATCGAGACGCTGGTGGCGCTCGGGGCCGATGTCCGCTGGGCGTCCTGCAACATCTTCTCGACCCAGGATCACGCCGCCGCGGCGATCGCCGAGGCGGGCGTTCCCGTCTTCGCGATCAAGGGGCAGACGCTCGAGGAGCATTGGGACTATCTCGACCGGTCGTTCCTCTTCGAGGACGGTCCGAACATGATCCTCGACGATGGCGGCGACGCGACGCTCTACGTCCTGCTGGGCGCGCGCGCCGAGGCGGGCGAGGACATCATCCCGGTGCCGCAATCCGAGGAAGAGGCGGTCATCAAGGCGCAGATCAAGAAGCGGATGGAGGCGAGCCCCGGCTGGTTCACCAAGATCCGCGACCAGATCCGCGGCGTGTCGGAAGAAACGACCACCGGCGTGAACCGTCTGTATCAGCTGACCAAGGAAGGCCACCTGCCCTTCCCGGCGATCAACGTGAACGACAGCGTCACCAAGTCGAAATTCGACAACAAGTATGGCTGCAAGGAAAGCCTGGTCGACGGCATCCGCCGCGCCACCGACACGATGATGGCGGGCAAGGTCGCGGTTGTGTGCGGCTATGGCGACGTGGGCAAAGGCTCGGCGGCGTCCCTGCGCGGCGCGGGCGCGCGCGTGAAGGTGACCGAGGTCGATCCGATCTGCGCGCTGCAGGCCGCGATGGACGGGTTCGAGGTCGTGCTTCTCGAGGACGTGGTCGCGAGCGCCGACATCTTCATCACCACCACCGGCAACAAGGACGTCATCCGCATCGAGCACATGCGCGAGATGAAGGACATGGCGATCGTCGGCAATATCGGCCATTTCGACAACGAAATTCAGGTCGCCGCGCTCAAGAACCACAAATGGACCAACATCAAGGAACAGGTGGACATGATCGAGATGCCGAACGGCAATCGCATCATCCTCCTGTCCGAAGGCCGCCTTCTGAACCTGGGCAACGCCACCGGGCATCCGTCCTTCGTGATGTCGGCATCCTTCACCAACCAGGTGCTGGCGCAGATCGAGCTCTGGACCAAGGCGGATCACTACGCGATCGGCGTGCATATCCTGCCCAAGCATCTCGACGAGAAGGTCGCCGCGCTGCATCTCGACCGGATCGGCGTGAAGCTCACCAAGCTCGCGCCCGACCAGGCCGCCTATATCGGCGTCACGCCCGAGGGCCCGTTCAAGCCCGAGCATTACCGCTACTGACGACCCAAATCGTCGAATGATGTGTCGAGTTTCCGCCTTTTCGGCGGGAACTCGCCTGCGGGCGTGCCGTCATCGGCGCTTCTTGGCCCGCTGCAGCGCGGCATCCGCCGGATCGGCTGCAACCTTTTTCCCTCCTCCCTTGTTGGAAGCCCATACCAGCGCCGCTGTCATGGCTGCGCGATGCGTGCCGAAGGAGGACACGACATGCTTAAGAAACTTATGATGAGCGCGGCCACCGCCGCTTTGCTGACCAATGCCGCGACCGCGGAGCAGCACACCAGCGGCAACGACGCTGCGATGGAAGAGCAGACCGAAGAGTCGCAGACCTCGTCCGAAGGCTCGACCGACGCGGGCGGCGACGCCAGTGCCGAAGCCACGGCCTCGGGTGACGGTGCAAGCGCCGAAGCGAGCGCCGAAGGTGGCTCCGAGAGCGAGAGCGACAGCGCCGAGAGCGGGTCGATGGGCTCGGAGAACAAGTCTGAAGAGAACAAGTCCGAAGCGGGCTCGATGGGCTCGACCAACGGCGGCAACGCCAGCGAGACCGGCCAGCAGAACGCGGGCAGCGCCAATGACAACGGTCAGAACAACGCTGCAGCCCCCGCGCAGGACAATTCGCCCGCGATGGACGGCGCGCAGCCCGAGCTGGTTGCCCTGACCATCGGCGACATCCTCGGCATGCAGGTCGAGACCCCCGACGGCGAAGGCATCGGCGAGATCGACTACGTGATCGAAAGCTCGGACGGCGTCGACCTGGTGATCGGCATCGGCGGCTTCCTCGGCCTCGGCGAATACACGGTCGCCATCCCCGTGTCGGAGTTTAAGTACGATTCCGAGCGCGGCGTGCTGATCCTCGGCACCGACAAGGAGACCCTCAAGGAGAAGCCCGAGTTCGACGAGAGCGGCGCCGAGAGCCTGCCCTCGGATGACCCTCTGTCCAACTACTGGAGCGGTGAGAACGGCGACAGCGACGAATCCGCAGCCTCGTCCGAGACCGAGATGGGTGCGACCGATGGCGAAGCGTCGGACATGACCTCGTCCGAGGGCGAGACGTCCGACTCCGAAGCGACCGATGGCGAGACCGGCGAGATGGACGCGACCAACTCGGACACGCAGTCGGCCGACAGCGAGACGTCGACCGAGACCGAAGCGAGCACCGAGACCGACGCATCGGCTGAGACGGACACGAGCGGCACGGACACCGAAGCGACGACCGAGACCAACACCGAGATCGATGCAGAAGCCTCGACCGATGGGAGCTCGACCGACGCCGAAGCTTCGGCTGACACCGAGACCGAAACCGACGCTGGCACCGACACGGAAACGGACTCGGGCAGCTCGGAGACCGAAAGCAGCAGCGAGAGCGAGAGCGAGACCCAGAACAACTGATCTGGTCTGCTTGAGGTTGCTGGAAGGCGCGCCACATCGGCGCGCCTTTTTTCATGTCACACGGATCATGGATGTTTTTGCCCCGGACGGAAACCATCCCCCCGGTCTCGCGCGTTGAGCCGCAAACGTGATCCCTATCGGAGACCCGCCATGTTACGCACCCTGCTCCTCAGCGCTGCCGCGCTCACCATCGCCGTCCCGGCCTGGGCCCAGAGCGACGCATCGACCGACACGCAGCTTGTCTCGGCGGTGCCGCCGGGCACGCCGGAGCTGTCGCCCGACCTGAGGATGTCGCGCGTGAAGGACCTGGTCGGCCTGCCGGTCGTCAATCCCGAGGGCGAGACGCTGGGCGAGATCGAGGCGATCCAGACCGCCGGAGAGAGCTTCGAGGCGATCCTGTCGCATGGCGGGCTCTTGGGCCTCGGCGACAGCGACGTCGTGATCCCGATCACGGATCTGACCCTGTCCGAGGACCGCGCGTCCTTCATCCTGGCGATGACCGAGGACGAACTGGCGGCGCTGCCCGAGATCGACGACGACGCGATCGACCCGCTGATCGGCGAGGTCACTTTGGGCGATCTTCTTCCGACGCAGAACATGGGCCGCAACAGCCACATGAATATCGACACGACCGGCAATGGTGGTGGCGGTGGCGAGCGTGCCAGCTCCGAGGACGGGGGCGAGAGCGCGCAAGGCCGCGCCGACGCGCCTGCGGCCGGTCTGAGCGACAGCGCAAGCTCGCTGTCGGGTGGCACGGAGGCACCTGAGCAGGAGAGCGCTTCGAGCGACGGCGCGTCAGATCAGGGCGAGGACGATCAGAGCGCGTCTGAGGAAAGCTCCGACGGTCAGTCCGCGACCGAAGAGAGTGCCGACGGCGAGGCCACGACAGAGGAGAGCGCGGACGGCCAGACCACGACCGACGAGAACGCCGACGGCCTGACCGCGACCGAGGAAAACGCCGACGGACAAACCGCGACTGAAGAGGCCCCGGCCGAAGAGGGCGCGCAGTCCGAGGACGGGTCCGACCCGTCGGCCGAGGAGTTGAGCGAGAGCGTCCCGGACACGCCGCAGGAGGAAGAGCCCGGCAACCAGACCTCGAGCGGCGAGAGCGTCCCCGAGACCAAGGACAACTGATCCCGCCCGACACACCCCCCGCGCCAACGCGCGGGGGATTTCGCTTGGCGCGACGGGGTTTCAGCCGATACGCTCCTGCGCGGGTCCGCGGGAGGCGCGGGTTCAGGTATTTTCGGCGGAACAGGGAGCCAAGACCGTGGGAAAAAGAGACGAGTTGATCGCGAAATATGCAGACGATCTGCGCAACAAATGCGGCATGGAGCCGGACATGGACCTTCTGACGAAGGTGACCATCGGCTGCGGACCGGCGATCTACAATGACGACGCCTCGACCGTCGCAGCCTCGCAGAAAAGCGAGCTCGAGACGATCAAGGAGAACTTCCTGCAAAAGAAGCTCGGCCTGCCCGACAGCCCGGACCTGATGGCGGCCATCGACTCGGTGATCGAGACCTACGGCAAGTCCGAGCGGAACAAGTACCGCGCGGTCTTCTATTACATGCTGGTCAAGCATTTCGGCAAAGACAGCGTCTACGGCTGAGGCTTTGACCGCGTCCCGGTTACCGGGACGTTGACAGACTGAGAAGAATTGCGGGCGTTCGGCATTTGCCGCGACGCCCGCGTGCTTGTTAGGCTCGCGCGACAGAGACCAGAACGGTCGGTCCCGGATATCCGACGCAGCGTGGGAGCGCTGGGTGAGGACGAGGGTTCCGGCCCGGGCGGTCCGGGACCCTCGCGTGATCCTTTCGGCAATCGCGGGGGCGACGCGGGATCAGCCCTTGGCCATCTCGAGGATGAAGTCCCATTCCTCGTCGCGGACCGGCTGCACCGACAGGCGCGAATTGTTGACGAGCACCATCTCCTTGAGACGCGGCTCGTCCTTGATCGCATCAAGGCTCACCGGCGCGGGCAAGGGCTCGATCGCCTTGATGTCGACGCACTCCCAACGGTCGTCATCGGTGGTGCTGTCGGGATGCGCCTCGGCGATGATCTCGACGATGCCGACGATCTCGCGGTCCTTCTGGCTGTGATAGAAGAAGCCCCGGTCGCCCTTGGCCATCTCGCGCATGAAGTTGCGCGCCTGGTAGTTGCGCACGCCGTCCCATTCCTCGCCCGCATCGCCCTTGGCGACCTGATCGTCCCAGGACCAGGTCGAGGGTTCGGACTTGAACAGCCAATAGCGCATCAGCCGATCACCTTCTTCCACTCGATCAGCTCGACATCGCCGAAGAGGCCCGCGTGCTTGTAGGGATCGTTCGCGGCCCAGTCCTCGGCCTCGGCGAGATCGGCGACCTCGAGGATCACGAGCGACCCGGCCATGTCTCCGTCGACGATCAGCGGACCGGCCTGAACGACCTTCCCGGTCTCCTCGATATAGGCGAGGTGGCGGTCGCGGTTGGCCTTGCGGATCTCGAGCGCACCGGGCTTGTCGCGGGCGATCAGGGCTACGAACATGTCATTCCTCCTTGAGCGGGCGCGCCAGCAACGCGGTGATCGCGTCGCTCACGCTGGTTTTTCCGCTACATATCGCGTCCACCGCGACGGCGATAGGCAGCTCGATCCCGGCCTCGCCCGCAAGAGCGGTGACGGCCCTGGCGGTCGCGACGCCCTCGACGGTGCCGCTCTCGCCCGCGCCGCCCGAGCCGAGGCTTTGCCCGTGGCGGAAGTTGCGCGAGAGATCCGAACCGCAGGTGAGGGCGAGATCGCCCAGGCCCGAAAGACCGGCCAGAGTTTCGGGGTCGGCACCGAGATGCGCGGCGAGGCGGCGCATCTCGGCAAAGCCCCGGGTCATCAGCGCGGCGCGGGCGCTGTCTCCGAGGCCCGCGCCGATGGCCGCGCCGCAGGCGATGGCGACGACGTTCTTGAGCGCGCCGCCCAGTTCCGCGCCGATGGGGTCGGGGCTGCGATACAGCCGGAGCGTCGGCGTCGAGAGCGCCTTTTGCAGATGTTCCGCCGCGGCCTCGTCCCGGCAGGCCAGCGTCAGGGCGGTCGGCAGGTCGCGGGCGATATCGGCGGCAAAGCTCGGACCGGTCAGGATCGCGGGCACCGCGTCGGGATGGGCGCGCGCGATTAGCGCCGTGGGACCGAGGTTCGAGCCGAGGTCGATCCCCTTGCAGGCGGCGACGAGCCTCTGGCCGGGGCGCAGGCGCAGGTTCGGCAGGAGACCCGAGAGCGCCTGCATCGGCACGGCGAGAACCAGCGTTCCGGCCTGGGACGCGGCGCCGAGGTCGTCGGTGATCAGAAGGCTGTCGGGGAGGGCCGCGTCCGGCAGGCGCGGGGCGCGATGGGTCCGGCGCATCTCGGCGACGGCCCCGGGATCGCGGCTCCAGAGCGTCACCTCGCGCCCGGCCCGGGCCCAGACCACCGCGAGCGCGGTGCCGAACGCCCCCGCTCCCAGAACCGAGATCATGCCTTGGCGCCTTTGCGTCCGCTGCCCAGCATCGGCGCGGCGCCTTGGTCGAGCGGCCAGCGCGGGCGCGCGGCGAGGGTCATGTCGTCGCCCGCGCCTGCCTCGAAGAGCTCGCCGCCCGCATAGGCGATCATCGCGGCGTTGTCGGTGCAGAGCGCCAGCGGCGGGGCGGTGAAACGCAGGTCCCTCTCGGCACAGAGTTCGGTCAGCGCGCCGCGGATCGCGGTGTTGGCGGCGACCCCGCCCGCGACGGCGAGCGCAGGCTCGGCGGGGTGTTCGGACAGGTAGAGCGTCAGCGCGCGTCGGGTCTTCTCGGCGATGACATCGCAGACCGCCGCCTGGAACCCGGCGCAGAGATCGGCCCGGTCGGCGCGGGTCAGCCCGCCCTTCTCGGCCACGATCGCGTCGCGGGCGCGCAGGAGCGCCGTCTTCAGGCCGGAGAAGGAGAAATCGCAGCCCTCGCGGTCCAGAAGCGGACGCGGGAACGCAAAGCGGGCCGGATCGCCCGTGGCGGCCTCGCGCTCGACGGAGGGGCCGCCGGGTTGCGGCAGCGCCAGAAGGCGCGCGGCCTTGTCGAAGGCCTCGCCGGGCGCGTCGTCGATGGTGCCGCCGAGCCGCGAAAAGGCTTGCGCGCCGCGCACGATCAGGAACTGGCAATGGCCGCCTGAGACGAGGAGCATGAGATAGGGATAGGCGAGCCCGTCGGTCAGCCGGGGCGTCAGCGCGTGACCGGCCAGGTGATTGACCCCGATGAGCGGCGTGCCGAGCCCGAGCGCCAGCCCCTTGGCCAGCATCACCCCCGACAAGACACCGCCAATCAGGCCGGGACCGGCGGTCACGGCGATGGCATCGATGCCGGAGAGGGTCACACCCCCGCGCGACAGCGCCTCTTCGACCGCGAGATCGAGCTTCTCGGCATGGGCGCGGGCGGCGATCTCGGGGACGACGCCGCCGAAGGCCGCGTGCAGTTCGGCCTGCCCCAGGACGACCGAGGACAGCACCTCGCGGCCGCGCACGAGGGCCGCCGCGGTGTCGTCGCAGCTCGATTCGATGCCGAGGATCAGGGGCGGGCTCATGGCGACCGGCGTTGCGTGAAACCAAAGGCCGGGGTAGCACCGTCGGGTGCTGCCCACAATGCCGGAGCTCGCGATGCCGAGACCGCCGATCCTGTTGATGACCCGGCCAGAGCCGCAATCCCGCGCCTTTGTCGAGAGCCTCGGCGTGGAGGTCGACGTGGTGATCTCGCCGCTCATCGGGATCGCGCCGGTGGGTCCGTTGCCCGATCCGGGGCGGTTCGCGGGGCTGATCCTCACCTCGGCCAACGCCGCGCGGATCTACGGCGAGATCGACGGGACCAAGGGCCTGACCGCCTGGTGCGTGGGTGCCCGCACCGCCGACGCCGCTCGCGAGGCCGGGCTCGAGGCCGAGGCCCTGGGCGGCGACGCCGCGGCCCTGACCGAGTCGCTCATCGCCCGGAACGTACCCGGTCCGCTTCTGCACCTGCGCGGCTTCCACAGCCGCGGCGCGGTGGCCGACCGGCTGATCGAGGCAGGGATCGAGACCCATGAGGCGGTGATCTACGACCAGCCCGCGCAACCGCTCACGCCCGGGGCCCGCGCCGCGCTCGATGGCGACAGACCCGTCATTGCACCGCTATTTTCCCCGAGGACAGCGGAAGTTTTCGCCCTATATGAGCCGTTTGACGGATCGGTGCATGTGGTCGCGATGAGCGCCGCGGTGGCCGAAGCGGTCGAGGGGCTGCCCCTCGCCGGATTAGAGATCGCTGCCTCTCCGACGGGCGCGGACATGGCCGAGACGGTTCTGCGACTGTTGTCTCGGCTGGCTGCGCTTGAGACACCGGAAGGCGGACAGTAAGGTTCAATGGGCGTCCGGATCGCCCGGACGACAGACTCGAAGGGGATTGCCGCGTGGCACGATCGAAAAAACCCGCAAGCGAGACGCCCAAGGGCGGCACGGAAACCGAGGCCGAAACCGACGCCAAGGTGACCGAGGCGGCCTCCGACACCGCAGGCGACGGCACCGAAACGCGCGACGAGGACACGCCGGGCCGGGTCGAGGAAGGCGAAGCGCTGACCGCGGCGGCCCCCGAGACCGACGGCGCGGGCTCGGAGACACCGACGCCCGCCGACGGCGACATCTCTTCGGACGATCCCGACGCGGCGATGATCGACAAGGGCGAGGCGCTCGCCCCCGAGGGCACGGACGAGCCGGGCGGCCCCGCCCCGGAGACAAACGCAGACGCGCCGGTCGCGGCCGAGACAAGCGACGAGACCGAGGCGTCGCGCCCCGGCGAGCTGCCGGGCTTCGCGCCCGCCCCGAACCCGCCGGTGCGCGAGGTCGTGGTGCAGCGCAAGGGCGGCTTCTTCCCGATGCTGCTCGGCGGTGTCGCCGCCGCCGCCCTGGGCTTCGCGCTGTCGGAATATCTCGGGCCGCAGGGCTGGTTCGGTGTCGGCAAGAGCATGTTCGAGGACGAGACCCGCGACGCGATGGCCGCCCAGCAGCAGAGCCTCGACACGCTGAGCGGACGGATCAACGGCATCGAGACCGGCCTCTCCGAGGTCGACCTGACCAGCGTCGAGACGGCGGTCGCCGATCTCGTGCAGCGCAGCGGCGAGCTTGGCACCCAGGTCACCGCGCTCAAGGGCCGCGTCGACGACATGGCGGGCGTGCTCGAGACCATGGCGGGCGAGTTGACCAACACCAGCTCCTCGGGCAGCGCGCTCGACCAGCGGCTGACCGCGCTCGAGAAAGCCCCGATGGAAGAGATCGTCTCGCCGGAGACCATCGCCGCCTACGAGCGCGAAATGGCGCGCATCCAGGAGGCGGTCGAGTCGCAGCGTGGCGATTTCGAGAGCCGCATCGCAGCGCAGCAGGCGGAGATGGAGGCGCAGCGCGCCGAGATCGCAACGCTCGCCGAACGCGCGGTCGAGGCCGAGCGCCAGGCCGCCAGCGAAGCGCGCACCGCCGAGCTGCGCGGCGCTGTCGCCCAGCTGGCCTCTGCCGTGGACAACGGCGCGCCCTATGCCGAAGAGCTCGCGACGCTCGATGAGAGCGGCGCGGTCGAGGTCCCCGAAGGCCTGTCGGCCTCGGCCGAGGAAGGCGTCGCCACCCTTCAGAGCCTCGTCGAGAGCTTTCCCGATGCAGCCCGCGACGCGCTCGCGGCAGCGCGCGGCGAGACCCCCGACAGCCCGCCTCAGGGCGTGGGTGGCGTGGTCAGCTTCTTCAAGTCGCAACTGGGTGCCCGGTCGGTGGTACCGCGCGACGGGGACGATCCCGACGCGGTCCTGTCGCGGGCCGAGGCCGCCGTCCGGGACGGCGATCTCTCTACCGCACTCTCGGAGATTTCCGCACTTCCCGAGGCCGCGCAGGACGCGATGGCCGACTGGACCGCACGGGCAGAGGCCCGGGCCGCGGCTCTCACGGGCGCCGAGGCGCTCGCCGAGCAACTGAACTCGAACTAAGGGGCGCGCCGACATGCTGTGGTCTCTCATCAAGATACTGGTTTTCGTCGCCCTCGTCGCCGCACTGGCCTACGGGGCAAGCTGGCTCATGGGCACAACGGGCGGGGTGCAGGTCACCGTGGCGGGGGTCGAATACACCTTCGGCCCGCTGCAATCGGTGATCGGCGCCATCGTGCTGCTGTTCCTGGCCTGGGTCTTCTTCAAGCTCCTGTCGCTGCTCATCGCCACGATCCGCTTCATCAACGGCGACGAGACCGCGATCACCCGCTATTTCGACCGCAACCGCGAGCGCAAGGGCTACGCCGCGCTCGAGGAATCGCTGACCGCGCTGGCGGCGGGCGAAGGCAAGCAGGCGATGGCCAAGGCCGCCAAGGCCGACCGCTACCTGCACAAGCCGCAGGTCACCAATCTCCTGACCGCGCAGGCGGCGGAACTGCAGGGCGACCGCAAGAAGGCCGAGGACACCTACAAGCGCCTTCTCGAGCATGACGAGACCCGCTTCGTCGGCGTGCGCGGCATCCTCAAGCAGCGCCTGGCGCAGGGCGATACCGACACGGCGCTGGCGCTCGCGCAGCGCGCCTTCGCGATCAAGCCCAAGCACGAGGAAATCCAGGATATCCTCCTGAAGCTGCAGGCCAAGAACGGCGACTGGCAGGGCGCGCGCGAGACGCTGAACGCCAAGCTCAAGCACGGCGCGCTGCCTCGCGACGTGCACAAGCGCCGCGACGCGGTACTGGCGCTCAGCCAGGCCAAGGCGGTGCTCGACGAGGGCAAGTCGATCGAGGCCCGTGAGGCGGCGATCTCGGCCAACAAGACCTCGCCCGATCTGGTGCCCGCCGCGACCATGGCCGCGCGCTCCTTCATCGCAGAGGATCGCAAGAAGAACGCCACGCGGCTTCTCAAAACCGCATGGGAGGCGCAGCCTCATCCCGACCTTGCGCAGGCCTTCGCCGAGATCGAGCCCAAGGAGACCCCCGCCGAGCGTCTGCGCCGGTTCCAGCACCTCCTGTCGATCAACCCGACCCATCGCGAGACGCGGCTTCTGAATGCCGAACTGCACCTCGCCGCCGAGGATTTCCCCGGCGCGCGCCGTGCGCTCGGCGATCTGCCCGAGAGCGATCCCGACACCCGCGTGCTGACCATCATGGCGGCGATCGAGCGCGGCGAAGGGGCCGAGGACGCGGTGGTCCGCGGCTGGCTCGCCAAGGCCGTCACCGCGCCGCGCGGTCCGGCCTGGGTCTGCGAGAATTGCAGCCATGTGCAGGCCGAGTGGACACCGGTCTGCGGCCATTGCGAGGCGTTCGACACGCTGGCCTGGACCCGTCCGCCGCAGGGCGACGCCTCCCCGGTCGGCGCCGAGATGCTGCCACTCCTGGTCGGCCCCAGCGCAACCTCGCCGACCACCCCGGCGCCCGAGCCCACCGGCCCGAACGCCGAGGTGCTCGAGCACATCGCCTCGACCGACAAGACCCGGAAACAGGCGGCCCCGGACAGCGAAGAGGCAACGAAATAGGCTCTTTTCAGGGGGCGGCCCCGGTGCTAAGAGGCCGCCCACCAGCTCTCTCGCAGAGACCAGTGCCGGTGTAGCTCAGCTGGTAGAGCACGTCATTCGTAATGAGTGACGAATCGCCCAAATGTCTAAACACCATCAAGACGTTAGGTGTGTTCAATACTCCGGATTCCGAGAATGTTTCGAGAATTTGCAGCCGTCAGTGTGACCTATGTGCTCCAAGCAGTGCATGCAGCGCCTCACGCAGAATGATTCGGGAAATTTGGGCGGTGCCAGAACGACGCCCGGCCAAGCCATTGAGCGGGAATCGTTTTATCATGTTGAATCGGAATGAGTTTTTCGATTCAATCGAAGGCACTCAGTGAGGTTTTCAGCGGTCATGGAATGAGCCGCCGGGAGGGCTTGTTGCGCTATAAGAAGGCACCGATCTTGGAGGCCGTGCTGGAGTTCCGCTGGTCGCAAACCAAGACGTTGGACGATCTGAAGGCTGTTCTAGCGTCTTCGGAGTTCGACGCCTTCGAGGAACCCAAGCCGAGGGTCCAAATCGACGCAGCAGTCAATTTTGACGCGAACGCATTTTCTCATCAGCAACGCCAGCTGGGGTTTGAAGCGGCGCTTCGTAACGGTTCCGAGATCGTGTTCTTGGAAGCACAAAAGTTCGTCTTTGTGCAGCGGGCGCCGTATGATCGGTGGGAAAACTTTTCCCAACGCGCACTGGCGTTGCTTGCTTCCGTCTTGTCTGCTCTTGGGCTCGGTGAATTCTCGCGGGTTGGGCTGCGGTTTGTTAACCGGATCGACATACCCAATCATGACGGGCCCGGGATCGACACCGATGAGTACGTGACGATCAAATTCGACGGACCTCGTCATGATATTGGTATCATTGAAGAGTTCCAGATGAGAGTGGTGAAGCCGACCAAAAAGGACGGCATTCACTACGCTCTCGTGCTCGCGACAACTGCGTCCCCGTTGCCCGGCAACTCGGCCATTCTGTTGGACATTGACGTTTTTTCACGACGTCCGGTGCCGGCAAGCGGCAAAAAATTGATTCACACGCTCGATGTAATGCGGGGCGAAAAGAACGATATTTTTGAGGACTGCCTCACAGACAAGGCGCGTTCACTGTTTGGAGGAGTGGAAGAATGACCTTCATAGACATGGGAGTCTTCCCAAGAGGGCCGCTCGTCTCCGGGCGGGCTTATGACAGGATCAATCACTTCTTTGGTCTGCTCGGGCAAGTGGGTGGGGCGGACCGGATCGAAACGCAAGACGCTCCAACATCGTCTACTCGGAGCCCTTTGGAAGAGCGTCTTAGGTTCGTCCAAGATACGATTTCCGAAGTTTCGATGCACCTGCCCAGTGGGTTTGCGGCGGGCCTGAACAAGCAGTTCGCAAACCTGATGGATGAAGATGCTTGGGAAGACAACGATGAACTTATTAATCCGGAGGCACTGACAGCGTTCTTCATGTTGCTCATTTGCTCGGGGACAGGACGACGCCCCGGAATCGGAACTAACGGTCGCGGCTCGATCACGGCATCTTGGACAGCCGCAGGCAACCGCCTCACTGTTGAGTGTCTTCCGAGCGGAAGAGTTAGCTTGGTTCTATCTCGCCAGCAGGGCGACGGTGAAGTTGAGCGGGCAGCTTTTGGCCACATTAAGCCCCAGCGGGTTCGCGAAGTACTTGCGCCTTTCGAACCCGAGGTTTGGTTGGACGGCTGACGGCGACGATCTCCCCAACCCCAGCCGCGTGGTGCGCTATGTGCCATACGGAAAGATGCGGAAGGACGAGGATGACAATTTTCTCGGTCCGCTACCTTCCGCATTCGAGGAGCGTGAGGTGGATGAATATCTTTCCGTGACTTGGTGCGAATACTTCGAGGGATCGGACGAAGAGCAGCTGCGCTGTTCCGTTGAAGCAATTCGGAACAGCAACATGAATGTTAAAGCGAAAGCATGCTTTTGCATAGGGAGCACGCCCGAGATACTCGCAGCCATCGACGACGCGGGCAGCGCTGGTCGCGCTGTGTATCACCCAGAAGATGACAACGATGCCCATGCTGGCATCTACGGTATTGCCCCAGAAGAAGCCCAGCTGCTCACACGCCTCGCCGACGAAGTTTGGTGTAAATTCCTCACCAAAGCCGCAGCTGACGCACTTCCCGAGAGCGGATGTGCGAAATCAGTAGATGTTGCGTAAAGAGATGGTGCCTCAAGAGGGACTCGAACCCCCGACCTTGTCCTTACGAAGGACCTGCTCTACCAGCTGAGCTATTGAGGCGGGCCGCCCGTGCTAATAAAGGCAGCGTTTAGTGCTTTCAAGGGTTTTTCACTTGAGCAACTGTCAATAAGTTGCTGTCGCAAGTTCAGCGCGCCTGCTCACGGAGCATAGGCTCGAATCCTATCACCGGCACCACAAAATCACGACAAGAGCACGATCCTTGTTTGTTAATGCTCTTGCGCCTGTGGGCGATCGTCCTGAGACACCCGACGTAAACCCGCCTGCAAGCGCGGTCGCGACGGGATGACTGGTTGGTGGGCTGAGAGCGCACTCGCCGAAATCGCATCTAAAAAAACGTCCATTCCCGCCTGTCCGATCCCGATCAGGTCGTAGTGCTGTCGGCTGCCTGGGCCTTCGTCACGCGCCGATGCGCTGTTCGATCAGCATGAGGACGCGGCGCACGGCGGGGGAGGGCTCGACCGTGCTGAGGCGGATCAGGGAGTATGGGACCACGGCCAGATCGTCGGCGATGGGAAGGCGGCGGATGCGGCCTCCGAAGGCGGACTCGCCCGCGTAGAAATCGGCAGGCGCACGGGCCAGGGGGGCGATGGCGTTCGTCTCGCAGATGATCGCGAGCGTCAGCAGCATCGACGAGGTGCTCAGGATGCGCGCAGGCGGATTGAGACCGTTGCGCAGCAGGTAGGCCTCGGCGGTGCGGCGGAGGAGCCCGGTTTCGGGCTGCATGACCCAATCATAGGCCAGGCAATCGGCCATTGTCAGATCCGCCTTGCGCGTCAGCGGGTGCTCCAGCCGAGTGACAAGCGACACGGGCTCCGGCCCCACTTCCGTCAACGTGATCGCGCGCTTGTCGATGTCGTCCGGGACGCGGCCGATATAGAAATCGAGATCGCCCGACAGCAGGGCGTCGGCCAGCTTGTCGCTGGTGTCCACATGGACCGACAGCGCGATCTCGGGATAGGTCACGCGCAATTGCCGCAGGACGGGCAGGACCAGTTCGACCGCCGGGCCGGTCACGCTGCCGATGCGCACCGAGCCGCGCTCGCCGGTGCCGAGGGCCGCGATCTGGTGCTGCACGTCCTCGAGGCCATGCAGGATCTCGCGCGCGCGGGCAGAGAGCATTCGACCCGCCCGCGTGAGGGTCACGCCGCGCGCATGGCGCTCGTAGAGCCGCGCATCGACCATCCTTTCAAGCTCCGACATCAGGCGTGAGGCGGCGGGCTGGGTCATCGCCACCTGCGCGGCCGCGCCCGACACGGTGCCGGTCTCCTCGATCGCCACCAGGAGCCGCAGCTGCGGCAGGCGCAACCCCTTGCGGATCAATTCGTCCCGCGCCGGAAGGGTGGGGGTCTTGGCACCGCTATGTGTCTCGGGCATCTCGACCCCATCATACCAATTCGGGCATATCATTTATCAGATAACGAATTTGATTGATATACCGCTCGATGCGCATGATCTCCCATGTCCCACGGACTCACGTCGTCCTCGGGCAGCCAAAGATTACAGGTCCGGATCATCGTGGAGGATGGTGCCCGGACGATGGGAGGACTTCAGATGATAATCACCAGACGCACCCTTGGTGCGACCGCGCTTGCGCTTGTCCTAGCCGCCCCCGCTTTCGCGCAGGACAAGGGCTATGTCGGGATCGCCATGCCCACCAAATCGTCGGCGCGCTGGATCGACGACGGCGACAACATGGTCAAGCAGTTCGAGGAAGCGGGCTACACCGTCGATCTGCAATATGCCGAGGACGACATTCCCAACCAGCTGGCGCAGATCGAGAACCTCATCACCAAGGGCGTCAACGCGCTGGTGATCGCCGCCATCGACGGGACGACGCTGACCAGCGCGCTGGCCAATGCCGCCGCGATGGACATTCCGGTGGTCGCCTATGACCGGCTCATCCGCGATTCCGGGGATGTGAGCTATTACGCGACCTTCGACAACTTCAAGGTCGGCGTGCAGCAGGCGGAAACGCTTGTGCAGGGGCTCGAGGAGCGCTTCCCCGATGCCGAGACGTGGAATGTCGAGCTGTTCGGCGGCAGCCCGGACGACAACAACGCCTATTTCTTTTACGACGGCGCGATGTCGGTGCTGCAGCCGATGATCGATGAGGGCAAGATCGCGATCCCCTCGGGGCAGATGGGCATGGACACGGTCGGCACCCTGCGCTGGGATGGATCGGTCGCGCAGGCGCGCATGGATAATCTCCTTTCGGCCAATTACACCGACCAGCAGGTGCATGGCGTGCTCTCGCCCTATGACGGTTTGTCGATCGGCATCATCTCGTCGCTGCAAGGGGTGGGCTACGGCTCGGGCGACATGGCGATGCCCATCATCTCCGGCCAGGACGCGGAAATCCCGTCGGTCAAGGCGATCCTTCGGGGCGACCAGTATTCGACCATCTTCAAGGACACCCGCGAACTGGCGCGCGTCACGGTCGGCATGGTCGATGCGCTGCTGCAGGGCGGCGAGCCCGAGATCAACGACACCGAGACCTATGACAACGGTGTCAAAGTGGTGCCGTCCTACCTGCTCGAGCCGCTGCCCGTGACCGCGGAGAACTGGGAAGAGCGGCTGGTCGACAGCGGCTATTACGAGAAGAGCGAGATCGAGTAAGCCCCTTCCGCTTGCTCGGCGACCGGCCCGCTTCATCCGCTGGCCGGTCATTGGGTCCGTCGGGTCGATCCCGACGGACCAACCCCCAAAACCGCGAGCCGTCCTTCCATGTCTGCACTTCTTGAAATGCGCGGGATCACCAAGGAATTCCCCGGTGTGAAGGCGCTCGACGACGTGACGCTCTCGGTCGAGGAAGGCGAGATTCACGCGCTTGTCGGCGAGAACGGCGCGGGCAAGTCGACCCTGATGAAGGTGCTTTCGGGCGTCTATCCGCACGGGTCCTATGACGGCGAGATCGTCTTCGACGGCCAGCCCCGCGCGTTCCGGTCCATCCGCGACAGCGAGGAGATCGGCATTATCATCATCCACCAGGAGCTGGCGCTGATCCCGCTTCTGTCGGTGGCCGAAAACATCTTTCTCGGCAACGAGCGCGCCTCGGGCGGGATCATCGACTGGCGCGAGACGCACAAGCGCGCGGCCGAGCTTCTGGCCCGGGTCGGGCTGAACGAGAACCCCGCGACGCTGGTCGACGATCTGGGTCTCGGCAAGCAGCAACTGGTGGAGATCGCCAAGGCGCTTTCGAAGAACGTGCGGCTCCTGATCCTCGACGAGCCGACCTCGTCGCTGAACGAGACCGACAGCGCCAAGCTTCTGGACCTGCTGATGGAGTTTCGGAAGAAGGGCCTCACCTCGATCCTGATCTCTCACAAGCTGAACGAGATTTCCAAGGTCGCCGACACCATCACCGTGATCCGCGACGGCGCGGCGGTGGCGCGGATGGACTGCGCCGAGGGCGTCGACGAGAACGACATCGTGCGCAACATGGTGGGGCGCGCGCTCGAGGATCGCTATCCGTCCAAGGGCGACACGCGGCCCGGCGAGGTCGCAATGGAGGTGCGGAACTGGACCGTGCGCCACCCGCTCCATGCCGAGCGGCGCGTGGTCAAGGATGTGAGCTTTCACGTCCGCCGGGGCGAGGTGCTGGGCATCGCGGGGCTGATGGGCGCGGGGCGCACCGAGCTCGCGATGAGCCTCTTCGGCCGGTCCTATGGCCGCGACATCAGCGGCGAGGTCCGCATCAACGGCGCGCCCGTCGATCTCTCGACCGTGCGCCGCGCGATCAACGCGGGCCTCGCTTACGCCACCGAGGACCGCAAGACCTACGGCCTGGTGCTCGACGACACCATCCGGCGCAACGTGCCGCTCGCGGACCTGCCCGCGATTGCGCGCAATGGCGTGGTCGATCCGAGGCGCGAGGCCGAGGTGGCTGAACTCTACCGCGACAAGCTGGCGATCAAGTCCTCGTCAATCGAACAGGCTGCCGTGAATCTCTCGGGCGGAAACCAGCAGAAGGTCGTCCTGTCGAAATGGCTCTTCGCCGATCCCGATATCCTCATCCTCGATGAGCCGACCCGCGGCATCGACGTGGGCGCCAAGTTCGAGATCTACACGGTGATCCGCGACCTCGCCGCGCAGGGCAAGGCGATCATCGTGATCTCCTCCGAACTGCCCGAGCTCCTGGGGATCACCGACCGTCTCTACATCATGAACGAAGGACGCTTTGTCGGGGAAATGCCCACGGCGGAGGCCAGTCAGGAAAAAATCATGTCGAAAATCGTCACGGCGGGAAAACACGCATGACCGACTCCGCATCCCAGACCCCTGCCCCCGCCCAGGAGCAGACCGCCTCCGGCTGGCAGTTTCTGAAACATCACCTCCGGGAATACGGCATCCTGATCGCGCTCGTCGTGATCATGGCCTTCTTCCAGGTCGCGACCGGGGGCATTCTGCTGAAGCCGGTGAACCTGACGAACCTCGTCCTGCAGAACTCCTATATCGTCATCATGGCGGTGGGGATGCTCTTGGTCATCGTCTGCGGCCATATCGACCTCTCCGTCGGATCGGTCCTGGGCTTCATCGGCGCGCTCGCCGCGGTGATGATCGTGAACTGGGATCTCCACTGGCTGATCGCGGCGGTGCTCTGCCTTGCCGCCGGCGCGGCCATCGGGGCCGCGCAGGGGTTCTGGGTCGCGTATCTGCGCATCCCGTCCTTCATCGTGACGCTCGCGGGCATGCTCGTCTTCAAGGGGCTCACGCTCTGGCTTCTGGCCGGGCAGTCGGTCGGCCCCTTCCCGCCGGAATTCCGGCTGATCGCCTCGGGCTTCGTGCCGGATATCTTCAACGGCGACAGCCTGAACCTGCTGTCGCTCATCGTCGGAATTTTCGTGGCGTCCCTGCTGCTGTGGCTGTCGGTGCGCACCCGCGCGCGCCAATCCGCGGCCGGAGCCGAGACCGAGCCCTTCGCGCTCTTCGCGGGACGCAATGCGCTGATCTTCGGCGCGCTGGTCTACATGTCCTGGCTGATGGCGGATTTCCGCGGCCTGCCCAATGTCTTCATCGTCATGGCCCTGCTGATCGCGGTCTATTCCTTACTGACCTCGCGCACCACGTTTGGCCGCCGCATCTATGCCATCGGCGGCAACGAGAAGGCGGCGAGCCTGTCGGGCATCAACTCGCAGCGGCTCACGTTCCTGACCTTCGCCAATATGGGGATGCTGGCCGCGCTCGCGGGCCTCGTCTTCGCCGCAAGGCTCAACACCGCGACCCCGAAAGCGGGCGTGGCCTTCGAGCTCGACGTCATCGCCGCCGTCTTCATCGGCGGGGCCTCGATGTCGGGCGGCGTGGGCACCGTGGTCGGCGCGGTGATCGGGGCCTTCATCATGGGCGTCATGAACAACGGCATGTCGATCCTCGGCATCGGCATCGACTGGCAACAGGTCATCAAGGGCCTCGTGCTCTTGGCCGCCGTGATCTTCGACGTGCTGAACAAGCAAAAAGGATAACGCCATGCTGCTTTCCCAATACGCCCGCGCGGATGGCACGCCGCAGATCGTGGCCCGCGACGGAACCGAGGCCTATGAGGTCAAGACGGGTCTCTCGCTTTACGATCTCGCCATGGACTGCCTGACCGCAGGCGAGCGGCTGCGCGACCGGATCGCCACGATCGGCCTGACCGGCGCGGTGGATCTCGAGACGCTCTATGCCGAGGGGCGTCTCTTGCCGCCCGTCACGCATCCCGACCCCGCGCATCTGCACCTGACCGGCACGGGTCTAACGCATCTGGGCTCCGCCTCGACGCGGGCTGCGATGCACAAGAAGGCCGACGACAACGAGACCGACAGCATGAAGATGTTCCGGCTCGGTGTCGAAGGCGGCAAGCCCGCCAATGGCGCCGCCGGGGTCCAGCCGGAGTGGTTCTACAAGGGCAACGGCACCGCGCTCGTCTCGCCCGGGGCCGCGCTCACCGCGCCCAAGTTCGCCGAGGACGGGGGCGAGGAGCCCGAGATTGCGGGGGTCTACCTCATCGCGCCCGACGGCACGCCCGTGCGTCTGGGCTGGGCCCTGGCGAACGAATTTTCCGACCACGTGATGGAGCGGCGGAACTACCTCTACCTCGCGCATTCCAAGCTGCGCCAGGCGGCCATCGGCCCCGAGCTGCTAATCGGCGATCTGCCCGAGCATATCGAGGGCGTCTCGCGCGTGTATCGGGGCCAGGAGATGATCTTCGAGAAGCCGTTCCTGTCGGGCGAGGCGAATATGAGCCATTCCTTCGCCAATCTCGAACACCACCACTTCAAGTATCCGCTCTTCCGCCAGCCCGGCGATCTGCATGTGCACATGTTCGGCACCGCGACCCTGTCCTTCGCCGATGGCGTCGAGACCCGCGACGGCGACCTCTTCGAAATCGAGGCCGGGATTTTCGGTCTGCCGCTGCGCAACCCCTTGGCCTTCACGCCCCGCGGCACCCCCGAACCGCGCACCGAAATCCGCAGTATCTGAGGACCGCCATGACCTTCACACCGGCAAAATGGCCCAGGAAACTCAGATCCCAGGAATGGTACGGCGGCACCTCGCGGGACAACATCTACCACCGCGGCTGGCTCAAGAACCAAGGCTACCCGCACGACCTCTTCGACGGGCGCCCGGTGATCGGCATCCTCAACACCTGGTCGGACCTCACGCCCTGCAACGGGCACCTGCGCGAGTTGGCCGAGAAGGTGAAGGCCGGGGTCTGGGAGGCGGGGGGCTTTCCGGTCGAGGTCCCGGTCTTCTCGGCCTCGGAAAACACCTTCCGCCCCACGGCGATGATGTATCGCAACCTCGCCGCCATGGCGGTGGAGGAGCAGATGCGCGCGCAACCCATCGACGGCGCGGTGCTTCTGGTGGGCTGCGACAAGACCACGCCCAGCCTGATCATGGGTGCCGCGTCAACCGACATCCCCTCCATCGTCGTGACCGGCGGGCCGATGCTGAACGGCTGGTTCCGGGGCGAGCGCGTAGGCTCTGGCACCGCGCTCTGGCAGATGAGCGAGGACATCAAGGCGGGCAAGATGACCCGCGAGGATTTCCTTGAGGCCGAACAGGCGATGTCGCGCTCGTCCGGCACCTGCAACACGATGGGCACCGCCTCGACCATGGCGTCCATGGCCGAAGCGCTCGGCATGGCGCTGTCGGGCAACGCGGCGATCCCGGCGGTCGACGCGCGGCGGCGCGTGATGGCTCAGATGTCGGGCCGCCGCATCGTGCAGATGGTCAAGGACGACCTGAAGCCCTCGGACATCATGACCAAAGAGGCGTTCGAGAACGCGATCCGCGTCAACGGCGCGATCGGCGGCTCGACCAACGCGGTGGTGCATCTGCTGGCCATGGCGGGCCGGTGCGGCGTCGATCTCACCCTCGACGACTGGGACCGGCTGGGGCGCGAGGTGCCGACCATCGTCAACCTCATGCCCTCCGGCAAATACCTGATGGAGGAGTTCTTCTACGCGGGCGGCCTGCCCGTGGTGCTGAAGCATCTCGGCGAGGCCGGGATGCTGCACAAGGACGCGCTGACCGTATCGGGCGACAGCATCTGGAGCGAGGTCAAGGACGCGGTCAACTGGAACGAGGATGTCATCCGCCCCGCCGACCGTGCGCTCACCGCAAGCGGCGGCATCGCTGTTCTGCGCGGCAATCTCGCACCCGGTGGCTGCGTGCTGAAACCCTCCGCCGCGACGCCCGCGCTGATGCAGCACCGGGGCCGCGCGGTCGTGTTCGAGGACATCGACGACTACAAGGCCAAGATCAACGACGACGCGCTCGATATCGACGAGACCTGCGTCATGGTCCTGAAGAATTGCGGGCCCAAGGGCTATCCCGGCATGTCCGAGGTCGGCAATATGGGCCTGCCGCCCAAGGTTCTGAAGAAGGGCATCACCGACATGGTCCGCATCTCGGATGCGCGCATGTCGGGCACCGCCTATGGCACCGTGCTTCTGCACACCGCGCCCGAGGCCGCGGCGGGCGGCCCCCTCGCCATCGTGCAGAACGGCGACATGATCGAGATCGACGTCGCGAACCGCCGCATCCATCTCGACCTGCCGGAGGAGGAGATCGCGGCGCGGCTCGCGCAGTGGACGCCCCCCGAGATGCCCGCGGCGAATGGCGGCTACACGCGGCTTTATCACGATGCGGTCGAGGGTGCGGATACCGGCGCCGATTTCAGCTTCCTCAAGGGATGTCGCGGAAACGAGGTGCCCCGTGACAGCCACTAGGATCGCGGTGGTGGGCATCGGCAAGATCGCCCGCGACGAGCACATCCCCGCCCTCGCGGCCTCGCCCGCGTTTGAGCTTGCCGCGACGGTCAGCCGGTCGGGCGGCGTGTCCGGCGTCGAGAACTTCGATACGGTCGAGGCGCTTCTGGCCGCCCGTCCCGACATTCCCGCGATCAGCTTCTGCACCCCGCCGCAGGTCCGCTACGCGGGCGCGCGCGCGGCGCTGGAGGCCGGGCGTCAGGTGATGCTGGAAAAACCGCCCGGCGCGTCGCTGTCGGAGGTCCACGCGCTTCAGGCGCTGGCGGCGGAGCGGGGCTTGAGCCTCTTAACCACCTGGCATTCGCGCCACGCCGCCTGCGTCCCCGCCGCGAAGGCCTGGCTGGCGGACAAGCGCGTCACCTCGGTCCGCATCGACTGGAAGGAGGACGTGCGCGTCTGGCATCCCGGCCAGCTCTGGATCTGGCAGGCGGGCGGGCTTGGCATCTTCGATCCGGCGATCAACGCCTTTTCGATCCTCACCGAGATCCTGCCCGTGCCCGTCCATGTGACCGGCGCGGATCTGCTCTTTCCGGGGAATTGCGAGACCCCGATTGCGGCCCGGGTCAACATGAACGGCCCGGATGGCGCGCTGGTCACCGCGGAACTGGATTTCCTCTGGGAGGGCGAGGCGCTCTGGCGGCTGGAGATCGAGACCGATGCGGGCACGCTGATCCTCGACCGCGGCGGCGCGGCGATGAGGATCGACGGCCAGCCTCAGGGCGACGACACGCCCAAGACCGACGCCAAGATCCCCGGCGAATATGACCGGCTTTACGCCCGCTTTGCCGAGCTTCTCGCGACCAAAGGCACGGATGTCGATCTGAGACCGATGGTCCTGGTTGCCGATGCCTTCACCCTCGGCAGGCGCTTCGAGGGCCCCGAGTTCATTGACCCGACGACGAAGGAGAGCTGACATGCTCGACAGCACCCCCCTCACCGGAAAACACCTCATCGACGGCACCTGGACCGAGGGCGGCGCGTCCTTCACCTCCGAGCCCGTGACCGGCGAGGGTCTGGTGGTCCAGAGCGGTGGCGCAGCCGAGATCGACGCGGCAGTCGAGGCCGCCGAGACCGCCTTTGGGCAGTATGGCTGGACCGACCGCGAGACCCGCGCGCGATTTCTCGAGGCGATCGCCGACGAGATCGAGGCGCGCGGGGCCGCGCTGACCACCCATGGCACCGCCGAGACCGGCCTGCCCGAGGCGCGGCTCGAAGGTGAACGCGGTCGCACGACGGGCCAGCTCCGCATGTTCGCCGAGCATATCCGCAAGGGCGACTATCTCGACATCCGCCACGACCCCGCCCTGCCCAACCGCACACCGATGCCGCGCCCCGACCTGCGGCTGATCCAGCGCCCCCTCGGGCCGGTCGCCGTCTTCGGCGCATCGAACTTCCCGCTCGCCTTCTCGACCGCTGGGGGCGACACCGCCGCGGCCCTCGCGGCGGGCTGCCCCGTGGTCTACAAGGGGCACCCTGGCCACCCGGTCACGGGCGAGCTGGTGGCGCAGGCCATCGCCGCCGCCATCGAGACGACCGGCATGCCCACGGGCACCTTCGGCTTCGTGCAGTCGAACACCAACGAGGCCGGCGAGGCGCTGGTCAAGCACCCGCTCATCCGGGCGGTGGGCTTCACCGGCTCCTATCGCGGCGGCAAGGCGCTCTTCGACATCGCCATGGCGCGGCCCGAGCCGATCCCGTTCTTCGGCGAGCTTGGCTCGATCAACCCGGTCTTCGCGATGCCCGCGGCCCTCGCCGCGCGCGGTGCGGAGATGGGCAAAGCCTGGGCCGGGTCGCTGACCATGGGCGTGGGCCAGTTCTGCACCAATCCGGGCGTCGTGATCCTGCCCGAAGGCGCGGAGGGCGACGCGTTCCGCGAGGCAGCCCTCGCGGCGCTGGCCGAGACCGGCGCACAGCCGATGCTGACGGCGGGGACTGCGAGAGCCTACGCCGCTTCGGTGGAGACAGCGGCCAAATCCGCGCGGCGTCTGACCGAGGCAGGCACCGCGCCCGACCGCTCCGCCCTTCCGGCTGTCTTCGAGGTCAGCGGCGCGGAGTGGCTCGCCAATCCCGATCTAGCCGAGGAGATGTTCGGCCCCGCAGCGATCCTGATCCGCACCGCCTCGGACGCGGAAACGCTGGAGATCGCGCGGGCCTTTTCGGGCCAGCTCACGGTCACGCTGCAGATGGACGAGGCCGACACCGACGCCGTGCGCGCACTCATGCCGACGCTCGAGCGCATGGCGGGGCGGGTGTTGGCCAACGGCTTTCCCACCGGCGTCGAGGTGGCCGACGCGATGGTGCATGGCGGGCCGTTCCCGGCCTCCACGAATTTCGGCGCGACCTCGGTCGGCAGCCTCGGCATCCGCCGCTTCCTGCGGCCGGTGTCGTTCCAGAACATCCCGCCGGCGCTCTTGCCTGACGATCTGCAAAGGATTTGAGGCCGAGCGGGACATGAAATACTGGCGGCGGATAATCTGCCGTCGGTCGTCGGGACCCCAAAACGGAACGGGGCCGTCACTTTAGGGAGGAGACCCATAACATGAAGTTATTGCTCAGCAGCGTGGCGTTCGCGGCCTTCGGCGCGACCGCCGCCTTCGCCCAGACCGTGGGCTTTTCGCAGATCGGATCGGAGTCGGGCTGGCGCGCCGCCGAAACGACCCTGACCCGCCAGCAGGCCGAGGAACGCGGCATCGATCTGAAGTTCTCGGACGCGCAGCAGAAACAGGAAAACCAGATCGCCGCGATCCGGTCCTTCATCGCGCAGGGCGTCGACGCGATCCTTTTGGCCCCGGTGGTCGCCACCGGCTGGGACAGCGTGCTCGAAGAGGCGCAGGAGGCGGAGATCCCGGTCGTCCTGCTCGACCGCCAGGTCGACAGCGACCCGTCGCTCTACCTGACCGCCGTCGGCTCCGATCTGGTGCATGAAGGCGAGGTGGCGGGCCAATGGCTGGTCGACGCGGTTGGCGGCAAGGAGTGCCGCGTGGTCGAGCTGCAGGGCACCACCGGCTCCTCCCCCGCGATCGACCGCAAGACCGGGTTCGAACAGGGCATCAGCGGCGCCGACAATATCGAGATCGTCCGCTCCCAGACCGGCGATTTCACCCGCGCGCAGGGCAAGGAAGTGATGGAAAGCTTCCTGCAGGCCGAGGGCGGCGGCGCGGATATCTGCGCGCTCTACGCCCATAACGACGACATGGCAGTGGGGGCGATCCAGGCGATCAAGGAAGCCGGTCTGAAACCCGGCGAGGACATCCTGATCGTCTCCATCGACGCGGTGCCGGATATCTTCCAGGCGATGGCCGCGGGCGAAGCGAACGCGACCGTGGAGCTGACGCCGAACATGGCGGGCCCCGCCTTCGACGCGCTCGCAGCCTACATGGCCGACGGCACCGAGCCCGAGAAGTTCATCCAGACGGAATCGAAGCTCTATACGCAAGACGACGATCCCGCCGGTGAATACGAGCGCCGCAAGGATCTCGGCTACTGATGCGCAGCGGCGGCGGGACACCCGGTGCGTCCCGCCGCTCCAACCGATAGACCGGTGGTCCATGCTTCTGTCGATCCGATCCCTGACCAAGACCTTCCCCGGCACGCGGGCGCTCGACGCCGTCGATTTCGATCTGGCCGCCGGCGAGGTGCATGCGTTTCTGGGCGAGAACGGGGCCGGCAAGTCGACGCTGATCAAATGCCTCACCGGCGCCTATGAACGCGATGCGGGCACGATCTTGCTGGACGGCACCGAGGTCTCGCCGCGCTCCACCGCCGAAGCGCAGGATCTGGGCATCGGCACCGTCTACCAGGAGGTGAACCTCCTGCCCAACCTGAGCGTCGCGCAGAACCTCACATTCGGACGCGAGCCGCGCCGCTTCGGCATGGTCGATCCGCGCGCGCAGCGGCGGCAGGCCGAGGCGATGCTCGAGGGCTACGGCCTCGACATCGACGTCAGCCGCGATCTCGGCGCCTATTCCGTCGCGATCCGCCAGATCATCGCCATCGCTCGCGCGGTTGCGCTGTCGGGCAAGATCCTGATCCTTGACGAGCCGACCGCGAGCCTCGACAGCCGCGAGGTGGAAACGCTTTTCGGCGTCGTGCGCGGATTGCGCGACCAGGGCCTCGGGATCGTCTTCGTGTCGCATTTCCTCGATCAGGTCTTCGACCTGACCGACCGCGTGACCGTCCTGCGCAACGGCCAGAAGGTCACGACCGAACGCACCGCCGATCTGGACCGGGTGCGGCTGATCGAGCACATGCTGGGCCGCACGCTCGAGGGTGAAGTGAGCGGCACCGCCAAGCGCCACCGCGCGGGCCAGTCCTGGCCAGAGATGCTGCGCTTCGAAGGCTTCGGCCGGCGCGGCCATGTGGCACCTTTCGATCTGACCGTGGGCAAGGGCGAGGTTCTGGGCCTTGCGGGGCTCCTGGGCTCGGGCCGCACCGAAAGCGCGGAGCTGATGTTCGGCCTCGTGCCTGCCCAGACCGGAAGCGCAGAGGACCAGAGCGGCACGCTCGATCTGTCGTCGCCGCGCAAGGCCATCTCGGCGGGCTTCGGCTTTGCCCCGGAAGAGCGCAAGACCGACGGCATCGTCGCGGATCTGTCGGTGCGCGAGAACATCGTGCTGGCGCTGCAGGCCCGACGCGGCTGGGCGCGCCCCCTGCCCCGCGCCGAGCAGCGGCGGCTGGCCGAGGACTATATCCGGAAGCTCGACATCCGCACCTCCGGGCCGGAAAAACCCATCGGCGAGCTCTCGGGCGGCAACCAGCAGAAGGTCGTGCTGGCCCGCTGGCTGGCGATGAACCCGCGCTTCCTGATCCTCGACGAACCCACACGCGGCATCGACGTGGGCGCGCATGCCGAGATCCTGAGGCTCATCCAGGACGTCACCGCGCAGGGCATGTCGATCCTCGTCATCTCCTCGGAACTCGACGAGCTGATCGCGGTCGCCGACCGCGTCATCGTGGTGCGCGACAGACGCCACGTGGCCGAGATCACGGGCGCGGAGATCACCACCGCCACCATCGTGCGCGCCATCGCGAGCTCCGACACGGAGGTGCCCGCATGACCCTCTTGCGCCGCGTGGCCCCGCAACTCCTGACGCTGGTCGCGCTCGTGGCGCTGGTCAGCTTCTTCTTCCCGGGCTTCCTCAGGGTCGAGATGGTCGACGGCCGCCTCGTCGGCCCGGTCATGGACATCCTCAAGCGCGGCGCGCCGGTGGGGCTTCTGGCGGTGGGCATGACGCTGGTGATCGCGACGCGCGGCATCGACCTCAGCGTCGGCACCACCATGGCGATCACCGGCGCGGTCGCCGCGTGGTCGATCACCCAAGGTTACGGCCTCGGCCCGGCCCTCGCGCTCGCGCTTTTGACGGGGGTCGCCGCGGGGCTCTGGAACGGAGTTCTGGTGGCCGTGCTCGGCATCCAGCCCATCGTGGCGACGCTGATCCTGATGACCTCGGGCCGCGGCATCGCCCAGCTCGTGACCGAAGGCCGGATCCTGACCTTCTCGCATGAGGGGCTGGCCTTTTTCGGATCAGGCGCGGTCTTGGGCATCCCGACACCCGCCTGGCTCTGGGTCCTGACGGCAGGGGGGGTGGCGCTTCTGATGCGGCGCTCCGCGCTCGGCATGCTGATCGAGGCGGTGGGCGTGAACCGCGCGGCCTCGGCGCTCGCCGGTGTGAACGCCACGGTCCTGCTGATCGCGGTCTACATCGCCTCGGGCCTCTGCGCGGCGCTCGCGGGCATCGTCGCGACGGCGGATATTCGCGGCGCGGATGCCAACAATGCTGGGCTCTGGCTGGAGCTCGACGCGATCCTCGCAGTGGTGATCGGCGGCAATTCCCTTTTGGGCGGGCGGTTCTCGATCATCGCCTCGGTGCTGGGCGCGCTGATCATCCAGACGGTGGACACCGGCATCCTACTCGCGGGCTTTCCGTCGGAATACAACCTCGTCATCAAGGCCGCGCTCGTCCTGATCATACTCGTCGTGCAGAGCCCCAACATGAGCCATCACTGGCACCTGTTGCGCCGCTCGGCGCTCGCGCGGCGAGAGACGGCGATGCAGGCCGCACGGGAGCAAGGCAAATGAACCCCCGCCTCTATCCGCTGGCCGCGACCGTCGCGATCTTCGCCCTCGCCTGGGTGATCTGCGCGGCGCAGTTTCCCTTCATGCTGTCGACCCGCGTGGTGGGCAACCTTCTGACCGACAACGCCTATCTCGGGATCGTCGCGGTGGGCATGACGGTGGTCATCCTCTCGGGCGGCATCGACCTGTCGGTGGGCTCGGTGATCGCCTTCTCAGGCGTCTTCGTGGCTGTGATGCTGCGCGACACCGGGCTGCATCCGCTCGCGGTCTTCGCGCTTCTCCTGATCCTGACCACGGGGTTCGGCGCGGCGATGGGATTGCTGATCCACGCGCTCGCCATGCCGCCCTTCATCGTCACTCTGGCGGGCATGTTCCTCGCGCGCGGCGCGGCCTACATGCTGACCATCGATTCCGTGCCGATCGATCATGCGTTCTACGACTTCCTCGACGACGCCTATTACCTCATGCCCGGCAAGGGGCGGCTGACGCTCATCGGCGTCGTCATGCTCTTGACCGTGGCCTTCGGCATGATCATCGCCCACCGCACGCGCTTCGGCGCGTCGGTCTTCGCGCTCGGCGGGGGGGAGGCCGCGGCGCGGCTGATGGGCGTCAAGGTCGCGCGGACCACCGTGGCGATCTACGCCTTTTCCGGCCTCATGGCGGGCCTCTCGGGGATCGTCTTCTCGATCTACACCAGCTCCGGCTATCCTCTGGCCACGGTCGGCACCGAGCTTACCGCCATCGCCGCCGTGGTGATAGGCGGCACGCTCCTGACCGGCGGCGCGGGTTTCGTCTTCGGCACGCTGATCGGCGTGCTGACCATGGGGCTCATACAGACCTACATCGTCTTCGACGGCACGCTCTCGAGCTGGTGGACCAAGATCATCATCGGCCTGCTGCTTCTGGCCTTCATCCTGCTGCAGAAGGGATTGCTGCGCCTGTCCTTGGCGCGGAGCCGAACCTGATCCAGGGACCGGCGCGCGCCTATTTGATGATCTCGGCGAATTCGAGCAGCGCGATGGGCGGCCAGAGATCGATATCGCGCGAGACCTCCAGGTTCACCGTCAGCGCGAAATCCTTCATCCGGGCGACGGGCAGGTCCGAGGGGGCCCTGCCCTCGACGAGGATCGCTTCGACCTGTTGCCCCGCGAGGCGGCCCACCTCGTAATAGCGCGCGGCGACCGAGATGAGGGCGTGGCCGTTGCGCACCATCTCCTCATAGGGGCTCAGAACGGGCAGGTCCGCGTCCCGTGCCGCGGCGCCGAGGATCGCGGCATTGGCGCGCAGGAAGGACGAGCTGCCGACATAGAACGCATCGGCGCCGGAGGCTTTCAGCGCGCGGACCTGATCGCCGATATCCTCGGCCCTCGGGGCACCGCTTTCCGACAGGACAAAGGCGCGGTCGAGAAGGCGTATCCCGTAGTCCGGCACCAGCTCGGCCAGCTCGTCGCGCTTCAGGACCGAGTTCGGCTCGTTGGGATTGTAGAGAAGGCCGAGCGCATCCATGCCGGGCAGAAGCTCGCGCAGGGTTTCGACGTTGACCTGCTCGGGCACGCGGTTGTAGGTGCCCGTCACGTTGTCGCGCCCGGTGTGATCGAGGCTTTCGACGATGCCGGACCCGACCGGGTCGGCCACGATCATGAAGACCTGCGGAATGTCGTGGTTGAACGCGGGATCGCCCCGCTGCGCCAGTGTCCCGGCCGTGGCGAGGGTCACGCTCGTGCCCCAGGACACGATGAGATCGGCCTCGGCCTGCCGCGCCTCGTCCATCAGGCCCGTGAGCTGCGTGCGGTCGCGGGCGGCGTCGCGCACCACGACGGAGATCTCGGGCGCGGCCTCGGCCAGGTGGTCGATGACGCCCCGGCAGGCCTCTTCGCAGCCGCGCCAGGTCGCCATGAGAACGGTCTTCTCCGCGGCACTCGCCAGCGTTGCGGCGCAGACGAGCCCCGGGACCAGAAACGCCTGAAGGATCGCCCGCATCAAAACTCAACCGCCTCGTCTGTCCTGCGCCCGGCTCCGAACATGGCAAAGACGCCCATGGCAGACAAGGAAAGCGCTCCGAAGGCCGTCAGGATCGGGCCCGGGGTCGCGGCCTCGAAGAAGACCAGGGCAAGGAGGAACGCCGCGATCGCGCCCAGCCGCTCGGCCATGCGGTAGCGGTCGATCCACTCTGCATGCGCCCCCGCCGCCGCGACCACGAGCGCATAGAGCGGCGCCCGGATCAGGGCGTGACCGACCCCGAGGATCACCACGAGGAAAATCGGGCTGAGCGACAGGGCTGAGGCCGAAAGGAGGGCACCGGCCACCACCAGCGCTCCGGCGATCACCGCCATGCGTTCCGAGAGCCTCTGGCGGGCGACGATCTCTGCGGCGAGGGGCGCGACGAGGATCGTCGGCAAGTAGTAGAGCATGATGATCCGCCCGATCATGGCGGTATCGTAGCCCGTCCGCGCGAGGAGAAGCGGCATCAGGTACCAGATCACCACGGCGGTGATCGCGCTTGTCGGGATCGCGATACATCCGACCAGCATCGCATAGGCATGAAGCTGCGGCTTCCGACCGCTCGCGGACCGGGGCGCGCGCGGCTGCCCTGCGGGGCCTGACAGTGCCCATCGCGATACCGGAAAAGCGGCGAGGATCGCCACCGCGCCGAGAAGGATCGCCGAGGCGTAGCCCGCCTCGAAAGCCGCGATGCCGCCGACCACGGTCCCGGCGAGGATACCTCCGAAAAGCGCCGTGTTCTGCGTGGCCTGCGTGCGGGTCGCCATCTGTCGCCCGCCTGCCCGCAACGCGAAGGCCGAGCAGGCCACCAGCGCCACGGTATAGCCCGCCCCGACAACCATCCGGCCCAGCGCCAGCGCGGTCAGGCCCGACGAGACCGCCATGAGGACGAGCCCGAGAGTGACCGGCACCATGGCCCAGCCGAAGGCGCGGCGCGGTCCGACCCGGCGCACGAAGGGACCGGCGAAGGGCGCCATCACCGCCGCGGCGGCCAGGTAGAGAACCAGCGGCGCCGCTGCCGCGAATGTCTCGGGGAGCTGCGCTGGATACTCCGCGCTCTTGGCCATCAGCGGCAGGAAGGACGCCGTCGTCTCGGTTCCAAACGCCAGGAGGAAGACCGGCAGCCGCGCGGTCACCGGCAACGACACCTCGAGCCGGGCGATGTCCTCCCGGTCCTTGGCGAGATGCCAAGCCCGGTCGTTCAGCTGTTCCACAAGGCGCGACAAGGGGCCGTCGCCCGGCACGGCGATGACCGCGCGGAACCGCCCGCGCCGCTGCTCGTCCAGAAGCCGGATCAGGGCCTCGCGCGGCAACCAGATGCTCCGCGCGGCCAGGGCCAGGATCACCTCCGTCCCGAGAAGCACGATGGCCAGCGCGATCAGGCCGATATCGATCAGCACGCGGAAGGTCCGCGCCTCGAGGAGCCGCGGGTTGCCGTGGATGGTCATCACCGCGGCGATCTCGTTTCCGAGAAGCACCGGAATGGTGTCGGTCCAGCTGCGAAACCCGAGCCACGGGCTTTGCGGTATCTCGCGGTTGAGGACGGCCAGATCGAGGAGAACCTCGCCGGACTGCGATCTGACCTCGACATGCTGGATCTCGGGGAATGTCGCGACGAGCGTCTCGACCTTCTCGTCGAGCCCGGCCATGGCGGTGATCGGGATGCCGAACTCGAGCGCCCGTTGCAGGTCGTCGCGGAGCATCGTGCCGAGCAGTTCCGTGCGCTGGCGCAGCTCGGGCTGGGTGGAGCGATCGAAGGCCCGGAGCGTCACCGCCGCGAAGATCGACACTGTCACCGCCAGGATGACCACCATGGACAGCATGACCCGGATCCGGACCGCCTGCGGGCGCGTCGACGCATGCGCGATCAAGAGCGCGCGTCCCGGGCGTCGAGATAGGCTGCCTCCGCCTCGCGCAGGGCTTGCGCGATATCGTCCCGGTGCTCCGCTGTCGCGCTGTCGCTGTGCCCCCGCCAGTGGCGCCGCAGCTGCGCGAGTTGCTGGTCCGCGATCTGCCGGTCGATCTCCATCTCGGGCGAGAGCGCGCGCCGGACGGCATAGGCCGAGGCGAGGCTGCCCAGGATGCAGAAGAGCAGCGCCGCCGTGGCGAGCCGCCCGGCCATCGCCCAGACCGAGGCGGTGGTGGTCGCGCCGGAATATTCCGTCAGAAGCGCCCCGGCGATACCGCCCTGCCCGTCTCCGAAGGTGACGAGATAGCGGAAATCGCCTTTCTCGCGGTAGCTCGGAGGGAGGTCGGGGGTCTTCAACCGGCGCAGTGTCTCGGTGCCGATTGTTTCGTGGTCGTCGCCGAACGTGCTGATCCTGACCTCGCCATCGGGCTCCAGAACACGCAGGGCGAGGATGGCGTCATCCGCCTGCTTCGAGCGTTCGAGGATGGCGCGCAGGTTGCGCACCGCGGAGATGTCGAGCCCGATGGCCGCGGCCGAAGCCAAGGGCTCTGCCGCCCGGTCCGCGACGATCCGCAACCTCTCCCGCTCGAGCTCCGAGCGGACCTGGCCGTATTGCAGGATCGACAGAACGACGAACACGACCAGAACAGCAAGATTGATCGCGACCGCCGACAGGATCAGCGCGTGATAGGAACTTGAATTCCCTCCCATGGGGGCGAGGCTAGGGGGCCGTCGAACCGCCTGTCAATCATTCTGCCCCGGCAGAACCGCGACAGCGGGCGGCCTTTTCGGCCGTGGTCTCAAGATCATTTGCAGCGGCCGCGCGACCCGCTTCGGTGCGGCGCACGCCTGACGTGTTTTGCGCGCGAGCAGGGCAACCGTGGACCTGTCGAGTTGTCAGGTCGTCCGCACGCCCGACGGCGCACCCGCGAAACCTGTCACAGATGTAAATTCCGGGAAAATCGGGGCGCAGGCGGGGCCCCTAGATAGGGGTCAACGCTGAAGACAAGAAAGGCCCGCAAGGATGACACATCTCCTGAGATACCTCGCCCAAAGGATCGCCTCGGCGCTGTCCGGGCCGGCGCTTGTCCGGCACGCGGCGCGCGTTCCCGCCAGGTCATCCGCGCGCGCCTCCCTGAACAGACCGGGTCGCGTCTCTCTGACCCGGACAGATGACTGAAAGGACACCGTCATGAACTCTCCCCTGCTCGCCCTCGTCTCGGCCGCCTGCCTCGCGGCGCCCGCGCTGGTGTCGGCCCAGCCTCTCGACTGCCCGGCCCCGGCGCCCGTCTTCTCGGAGGCCGATGCCACGCCGCTCGACCTGTCGACGCTCGCGCAGACCGTCGGATCGACCGAACTGGACGGCGCATCCTTGCACGCGGTCGCGGACCAGGTCCGCTCGGACTATCCCGACGCGTCCGACGCGGATATCGCCGACATCCTGATCACCGCGTTCTGCACCTATCTCAAGACCGACGCGCCCGAGAGCCATCGCAGCGAGGCGAATGTGACCGCCTTCGAGCAGGAAGCCTATGACGCGGTCTTCGGAGGCGCTCCGCCGCAGGATTACCCCCGCCAGGGATGGCTATACGGAAACTGATCCGAGCCGATACGAAAAGCGCGACCCGTCACCTCCGGTGGCGGGTTTTTCATTTGAATACAGCGCAGTGCCGAACCTGTCAGAGAAGTAAACTTGCCGAAAAGCGCGCGCCTGAGTGCGGTCCTAGATGTTCTTCAACGACGCGAAACGCGACTTGGAAGGACCGAATGACATGCCCGCCACAGAACTCAACGCACTGGTCTTGCAAGGCGGCGGCGCGCTTGGCGCGTATCAGGCAGGGACGTTCTCGGCGCTCGACGAGACCAAGCTGTCCTTTTCCTGGGTCGCCGGAATTTCCATCGGCGCGATCAACGCGGCGCTGATCTGCGGCAACCGCGCCGAGGACCGCATCCCCGCGCTCGAAGCCTTCTGGAACCGGATCACCGCGAACGTGACCATGTCGGCGCCGTTCTGGACCTCGGCCGGACGCCGCGCGTTCTCGGAGGTGGCGGCGGCCGAGGTGACCCTGGCCGGAGCGCCGGGGTTCTTCCGGCCGCGGATGCCCACGGAGTTCTGGCCCTTCGGCTCTGCTCCGAGCCTCAGTTTCTACGACACCGCCCCCCTCAAGGCGACGCTGGAGGAGCTTGTCGATTTCGATCTGCTCAATTCGGGCGGGCCGCGGCTCTGCGTCGGGGCCACCGACGTGGAGACCGGCAATTTCGTCTATTTCGACAGTCGGAAGACACGGATCGACGCGCGGCACATCATGGCCAGCGGCGCCCTGCCCCCGGGCTTTCCGCCGGTCGAGATCGACGGGCGCCACTACTGGGACGGCGGCCTCGTGTCCAACACGCCGCTGCAATACGTCATGGAAGAGGCCGAGGGCGACCAGCCGCTCTGCGTTTTCCAGGTCGATCTCTTCAACGCGCGCGGCGGTCTGCCGACGGATGTCATCGACGTCCAGCAGCGCGAGAAGGACATCCGCTATTCGAGCCGCACGCGACTGACCACGGACCGTTACCGCGATCTGCACGCGCTGCACCTCGCCGCCGAGCGGCTGGCCGCGAAACTGCCCGATGACCTGAGGGACGATCCGGACCTGGCGCAGCTGCGGCGCGGCACCGGCCCGTCCTGCCCGGTCACGCTGGTGCATCTCATCCACCGCAAACAGGGCTTCGAGGGCAGCGGCAAGGACTACGAGTTCTCGCGCCAGTCGATGGCCGATCACTGGAGCGCGGGCCGCAACGACGTGGCCCGGACGCTGTCTCACACCTCCTGGGGCGCGCGCCAGGTGGGCCGCGACGGCCTGCAGATCTTCGATCTTGGAACACAGGACACACAAGGAGCTACCCGATGAAAATGTCCGATCTCGCCGCTACCGCCTTTGCGATGCCGGTAACCAGCCCGTCCTATCCCAAGGGCCCCTACCGCTTCGTCAATCGCGAGTTCCTGACGATCACCTACCGCACCGACATGGAGGCGCTGCGCGCCGTCGTGCCGGAGCCCCTGGAGATCGCGGAGCCCCTGGTGAAATACGAGTTCATCTGCATGCCCGACAGCACCGGGTTCGGCGACTACACCGAAAGCGGCCAGGTGATCCCGGTGACGCTCGACGGCGTCGCGGGCGGCTATGTCCACTCGATGTTCCTGAACGACGACGCCCCGATCGCGGGCGGCCGCGAGATCTGGGGCTTCCCCAAGAAACTCGCCGATCCCGCGCTCCGGGTCGAGAAGGACACGCTGGTCGGCACGCTCGACGTGGGCTCGGTCCGGGTCGCCACCGGGACGATGGGCTACAAGCACCGCGAACTCGATCACGACACGGTCCTGAAGGGCTTCGACGCGCCGAACTTCATGCTGAAGGTCATCCCGCATGTCGATTGCACCCCGCGGATCTGCGAACTCGTCCGCTACTACACGACCGACGTGACGCTGAAAGGCGCCTGGGGGGGACCGGCTGGTCTGGAACTCCACCAGCATGCGCTGGCCCCGGTCGCCGACCTGCCCGTGCGCGAGGTCGTCTCTGCCGTTCACCTGATGACCGACCTGACCCTGGGTCTGGGCGAGGTCGTCCACGACTACCTCACACCGAAAGGATAACCGGTCATGATCGCTGCATCCCACCCCACCCCGACCGACCCCACTACAGATCACACCCTCTCGACGCGGCTCGTCCATGCCGGACTGGCGCTCGCGGTCGTAACCCAGCTGGTGACGAGCCTCGTTCTCGAACCCGCCGAGGACGGTCATGCCGGGAACCTCTGGTTCGAGGTCCACGAATATGCCGGCCTCAGTGCCTTCGCGCTGATCGTGCTCTTCTGGATCGTCCTGACCGCCCGCAAGCGCGGCACCCCGGCGGGCCTGCTATTCCCGTGGTTCTCTGGCGCGCGCCTCTCGGCCCTCTGGTCCGACATCAAGCGCCATGCCGGGGCGCTCCGGCATCTGCGCCTGCCCGCGCATGAGGGTGAAAGCCCGCTCGCCAGCGCGGTTCACGGTCTGGGCATCCTGCTGATCACGGCGATGGCCGCGTCCGGCACGCTTTACTACCTCATCGGCGACGGAAACCCCGACGCGGGCGGGCTCGTGGGCGTCGCCATGTTTGTCCACCGCGCGCTGGCCAACCTCGCCTGGGCCTACCTCATCGGCCACGTAAGCATGGCCGTGCTCCAGCACCTCTTCACCGATTTCAACCTGCGCCAGATGTGGTCCCTCCACTCGGCGCCCAAGAAGGACATCTCGAAATGACCCTCAAGGACAAAGTCTGCATCATCACCGGCGCGGCCAGCGGCATCGGCCACGGCATCGCCAAACGCTACGTCGCCGACGGCGCGAAGGTCGTCATCGCCGACCTGAAGCTCGACGCGGCCCGGAAAGCGGCGGAGGAACTGACCGCCTAAGGTCCGGGCGAGGCCATGGCCGTCGAGATGAACGTCACCGACGAGGCGCAGGTCAATGACGGTATCGCCAAGGTCGTCGACGCCTGGGGCCGGATCGACGTCCTGGTCTCGAACGCCGGTGTGCAGATCGTCCACCCGCTCGAGCACTTCCCCTTCGACGAGTGGAAAAAGCTGCTCTCGATCCATCTCGATGGCGCGTTCCTGACCTCCAAGGCCGTGATGCCGCACATGCAGAAGGCGGGCTCGGGCGCGATCATCTTCATGGGCTCGGTCCATTCCAAGGAAGCGAGCCCGCTGAAATCCGCCTATGTGACCGCGAAACACGGGCTTCTGGGCCTTGCGCGCGTCATCTCGAAGGAGGGGGCCAAGCACGGCATCCGTGCCAACGTGATCTGTCCCGGCTTCGTCAAGACGCCCCTGGTCGAGAAGCAGATCCCCGAGCAGGCCCGCGATCTCGGCATCTCCGAGGAGGAGGTCGTCAACAAGATCATGCTGGGCGAGACGGTCGACCAGGAGTTCACGACCATCGAGGACGTGGCCGAGGTCGCCCGTGTCTTCGCCGCCTTCCCGACCAATGCGCTGACCGGTCAGTCGCTGGTGGTGAGCCACGGCTGGTACATGAACTGACGCCACCCGCCGAATGTCCAGCCCGACCCGGAAAGGAGACTGAAATGTCCGTCCAGATGTTTTCCCGTCAAACGACCGCCCCGGCGCGCGCCGACCGGTCGACCCGCGAGGAGGCCGGCGCTCAGGCGCCGGGCCGCGCATGACCTCGGTCCTGATGGTCCAGCCGCTCCTGGCGCTGATCGCGGGCATCGTGATCCTGATCGTCCCGCGCATCCTGAACTACGTCATCGCCGCCTACCTGATCCTGATCGGCCTGGCAGGGCTCTTCCCGCATCTCTTCGGGGGCTGACCGCCCCAGACACACGGCGGCGGAGCCCGGACATGCGGCTCCGCCCCGGCAACCAAGGTCCTGCCATGAGACTTCTGAAACCCCTCCTTCTCGTCGCTGCCGTCGCCGCCATCGGAGGCGGATTGTGGCTCTGGTGGCAGCACTAACGCATCCACCCCTCGACCGACGACGCGTATCTCGAGGCCAATGTCCTGACGATCGCCCCGCAAGTCGGAGGCGCGATCGAGACCGTCGCGGTGTCCGAGAACCAGCATGTCGCCGCGGGCGATCTCTTGTTCCAGATCGACACTGCGGATCTGCGCGCCTCCCTCGATGCCGCTCAGGCGCGCTACGACGATGCGGTGCAACAAACCGGCGCGGCGATCACCGACCTGTCGTCGCTCGAGGCACAGGTGACGAGCGCCCGCGCCGCCCTGACCGACGCAGAGGACGCGTTCGAGCGGACCGACAAGCTCTTCTCGCTCGGAGACGTCGCGCAAGCCGCTCTGGACCAGGCGACGGCGGCGCGGGACCAAGCGAGGGCCGCGCTCGACACCGCGCAATCCGAACTGGCCGCCGCGCGCGAGCGCGCAGGCCGTCCCGGCGACGACAACCCGGCCGTGCGCGCGGCACGGGCCGAGCTGACCCTCGCGGAGATCGCGCTCGACAGGACCCGGGTCACGGCGCCGGTCTCGGGCTGGGTCGCCAATCTCGACCTGCGTCCGGGCGCGCTCGTCTCGCCGGACATGCCGGTCTTTTCGCTGGTCGAGGACGGCGATTGGTGGGTCGACGCGAATTTCAAGGAAACCGACCTCGCGCGGCTGCGCCCCGGACAACCGGTCGATATCGCGGTCGACATGTATCCCGGCCTGACGCTCAGCGGCTCGGTGAAAAGCCTCGGCGCGGGCTCGGGAGCGGTGTTCTCGCTCCTGCCGCCGCAGAACGCGAGCGGCAACTGGGTCAAGGTCACCCAGCGCTTTCCCGTGCGCATCAGCCTCGACAGCCGTCCCGACGATGCCGCCATGCAGCTTCGCGTCGGAGCGAGCACGCGCGTCACGGTCGATACCTTTGCCCTGGATACGGACAAATGAGCGTCGCCGCCGCCAGCGAAATCCCGGCGAGGGATGGCGTGCGCTGGACCATCGCTCTGGCCGTCGTCCTGACCGCGGTGCTCGAGGTTCTCGACAGCACCATCGTCAACGTGGCGCTGCCGCAGATCCAGGCCGCTTTCGGCATCACCAACGACCAGACGGTCTGGATTCTGACGAGCTACATCGTCGCCTCGATCGTGGTCATGCCGCTGACCGGCTTCTTCGTGCGCCGGGTCGGGCGGCGGCGGCTGGTCATTTCGGCCATCCTGGGCTTCGCGACCTTCTCGGCGCTCTGCGGCCTGTCCTGGAGCGTCGAAGTCATGGTCGCCTGCCGCTTGGGACAGGGCATCTTCGGCGCTTTCCTGATCCCGCTGTCGCAATCCATCCTCTTCGACAGCTTCCCCAAGGAAAAGCGCGGCCAGGCGATGGCCTTCTTCGGCCTCGGAGTGGTGGTCGCGCCGGTCCTCGGACCCACCATCGGCGCGCTGCTGACCGAGTATTTCTCGTGGCGGGCCGTCTTCTACGTCAACCTGCCCATCGCGGCCTTCGCTCTGACCATGATATCGGGCGAGCTGGCATCCGAGGACACCCGCGCCATCAAGGTCGACTGGACGGGCCTTGCCCTGATGGTGGGCGCAATCGCGTCGCTGCAGCTGATGCTCGATCTCGGCGAAAGCCGGGACTGGTTCGCGTCGAAGCTCATCCAGGTGGCCGCGATCACGCTGATCGCCTGCGGCACCGCCTTCGTGCTGCGCGGGCGCGGCAAGGCGGACAACATCATCGACTTCTCGCTCTTCCGCGACCGGAGCTTTGCCGGGGCGAACGTGGCGATCCTCGGCTTCGGCGTGGCGATGTTCGGCTCCATCGCGATCCTGCCGCTTTTCGTGCAGGGGCTTCTGGGATACCCCGTGCTCGACGCGGGCTTTCTGTTCATCCCGCGCGGCATCGCGGCGGGCGTGTCGATGGTGCTGACAGGCTCGGTTCTGGTCGCGCGGTTCGATCCGCGCAAGCTCTTGATCTGCGGGCTGATCCTGACGGGGACCGGGAACGTCCTTTTGGGCCAGTTGAACCTCAATGCCGGGTTCTGGGATCTCGCCTGGCCCGGCGTGGTGTCGGGTCTCGGAATGGGGCTTTTCTTCGTGCCAATGTCGACGCTCGCCTTCCAGAATATCGGCTCGGACAGGCAGGACGAGGCCTCGGGCATCTACGGCGTGACGCGGTCGCTCGGCTCGTCGGTCGGGATCGCGCTCGTGGGCTGGCAGGTCGCGAGCAGGCTGCAGTTCCACTACGCGACGCTGGCTTCGGGCATCACGCCCTTCGACGCGGCGGCGCGGGACTACCTTGCGCCGCTGGGTCTCACGCCCGGCTCGCCCGAGGGCGCGGTCTATATCGCCGGGCAGATCCAGCAGCAGGCCAGTCTTCTGGCGTTCCAGGATGCCTTCTGGCTGACCGGGATCGCGGCCTTCGCGATGCTGCCGGTGGTGCTGGTCCTGCAACGCCCGTCAGGCCGCTCCGCTCCGGCGGTGGCGCATTGAGCGGGGCGCGTGACGAGGGCTAACCCCGGCGAGGATTTTCACCGCCGAGCAGGCCCGACCGCTGAATGGAAAAGCCGATCACAAGGGCGATGGCATGCCCGAGATCGGCCAGCGGATCCGGCGAGGCGGCATATTTCAGACCGATCAGGGCAAGCACGGCCGCAAGCCACCACCCGGCCCTCGCCCGCGTGCCGATCAGGACTCCGATCAGACCGAAGCCGCCCATCGACATGCCGAGATCCGTCGTGGCGGCCAATGTCGCTAGGACTGGGAGGACGGCGACGGCGGCCAAAAGAACGAGCGTCGCCGTCACGTCGAGCGCGAAGAAGAGCCCAGCCGCGCGCCAGCTGCCGAACCGCCATTCCACAGCACCGATCACGCTGGCCGCAAAGACCAGCTGGCGCAGCGCCATCGACAGATCGTGCGACAGGAAAACCGCCGTCACGAAGCGGAGGAGCTTGCCGTCTTTCAACGCCTCGACGCCAATGCCCCAGTTTGCCAGCAACTCCGGGTCGATATGGCCGGACAACGTGCCCGCCAGGGCGTTGGCCGCAAGCATGAGGCAGAGAAAGACGAGCGTGACCGGCACGCGGCGAAGACACGCGCCCACGGCGCCCGGATCAGGGCGCGACATGGACCGCGAAACTTCCCAGAAGGGCGAAGAGCGCCAGCACGAGCAGCACCAGAAGCACATCGGGCAGCCGGTCCTGACGGTCGATCCGCTTGCGCACATGACGCATCCGCAACCACGCCAGGATCGTTACCGCGCCGCCGGCCGCGAAGAGGAGCCAGGTCGACCAGAACGGCACCGCCCGCTCGCCCAGGCGCGCGGCAGCGAGGCCGAAGCCCACGATGGCGACAGCGGTCCGCACCCAGGCAAGGAACACCTGCTCGTTCGAGGGATGGGAGCCGAAATTGACGATCATCGGTCTCTCCTCATCACGTCATCAGCCCGCGCAGGCCGCCCGAGACAAGCACGTTGACCTCGTAGAGGATCTGCGGCGCCGCCAGTCCGCCCGGGCAGGCCAGGTAGTTGGGCGACCAGACCGGATCGAACTTCTCCTTGAAGGCGCGCAGGCCCTCGAAATGGTAGAAATGCTCGCCATGCTCGTAGATGAATCCGCCGATGCGGTTCCAGAGCGGTGCGAGCTCGCGGTTTTCGACGCCCGCGAAGGGCGCGGCGCCGAGCGAGAACCAGTGGTAACCACTCTCGGACCCCCAGAGCAGCAGCTCGCCGAAAAGCGCGTCCATCGCGAAATGCGGTGCATCGGGGCGGTAGCGCATCAGGTCCATCGACAGCTCCTGCAGGTTCGCGCCCCGGAACAGGTTGGCGAAGGCGACGATCCGCCCCTCGGGGTCGCGCAGCACCGCGGTGTCGAAATTGCGCAGATAGGCGTCAGAGAACGCGCCGAGCGAGAAGCCTTTCTCCTCGCCCTGTTTCTGCGCGAGCCAGGCGTCCGAGACCTCGCGCAGCTCGGGAAGGACCGTGTCAATCTCGGCCGCCGGGATCACCGCGAAGCCGAAGCCGTCGCGCGCCGCGCGGTTGCGCGACTGGCGGAGGCCCTTGCGCTTGGAGCCGTCGAGGGTGAAGCCCCGCAGGTCGACACGCGCGACCTCGCCGATCTTCAGGACCGACAACCCGAGGTCGAGATAGGCGGGCAGAAACGCGGGCGAGACCGAGTAGAACACCACGCGCTTGCCCGCGCGGTAGGCCTGTTCCCGGAGCGCCCAGATCAGCGCCTGCCCGGCCTTGGGATCGCCAATGGGGTCGCCGTTGGCGATGAGCGATTTCCCGGTGTCGGCATAGGCGATGACGGCGGTTTCGTCCTCGGAGACGAGGAACAGCTTGTCGCCGGTCAGGGCGATATTCGCCTCGGCGGTGTCGCTTTCTGCCACCAGACGTCGGACGACCTCGGGGATCGCTTGCGCGTGGCGCTGCGCGGGGCGGTGGCTGATCAGCGAATTGACGAGGACCGCGGCGAGGACGATGGCGCCGACAAGGCTCGCCCTCAGGAACCGCGAAGCGTCGCCGTTCCAGCTGAACTGCCACCAGAGCGCGTTGCGATACGCGACATGATCGTAGGCGAAGAGCCCGATCCAGAAGATCGCCGCGCTCAGAACGAGGATGCTGAGGATCCAGCGCCGGTCGAGCCGGAAGAGAGAGATCTCCTCGGCCCGGTAGAAGGCCGGCCGCAGCAGGCCGAGCGTCACCAGCGTCGCGGCCATGACCCCGGCCTCGACCAGGTCGAGCCCGCGCATCAGCGAGAAAACAAAACCGACGGCAAGAAGCGCGGTCGCCAGAAGCCACGCGCGGTAGAGCTTGCGGTAAAGACCCGCGGCCAGCACGATCAGCAGCGTCCCGATAAGGCTGCCCGCCAGGTGCGACGCCTCGACGACGCCGAGGGGAAAGATTTCGCGCAGGAGCTCGAGTCGGGTGCCCTCTCCGGGCAGGTTGCCGGAGACCAGCAGCACGATCCCGGCGAACATCGCGAGCGCCGCCGCAAGGAGCGGGACCAGGGGCTTCAGAGCGCGCCACAGGAGGCCCGAGGTGGCCCTGAGCCGCACGCGCGACGCCCGCGCCGCGACGATAGCCAGTCCGAGCGCCGCAACCGCGAAAGGCAGAAGCGTGTAGATCAGGCGGTAGAGAAGCAGCGATGCCAGCACGTCCGGACGCCCAGAGGCCCCGAGACCGGCGATGATCGTCGCTTCGAACACGCCCAGCCCGCCCGGCGCGTGGCTGAGGATGCCGAGCCAGACCGCCGCGATGAAGACGGTCGCGAAGAAGGGCACGTTCGGCACGATATCGGGCGGCAACAAGACGTAGAGCGTCAGGGCGGCGCCGGACACGTCCAGAAGGCCCGCCCATGTAAGGCTGGCGGCCTCGGCGGGTCTCGGCAGCGGCACGGAATGGCCGCGGGAGGTCAGGCGCCGCTGGCCCGAGGCCAACCAGAGCATGTAGCCGCCCCACCCGACGAGCATGGCAGCGCCAAGCGCGGTCTCGAGCGCGGGCGCGATGTCGATCACGGCGCTCAGGCCGGTCGGATGCACCGTCAGAAGCACGCCGAAGCCAAGGATGAGCGCCGAGGCGAAGCCCGACCAGGCGATGGCGACGATCCCGGTCACCGAGACCAGGTCGAGACCGAAGGCCGAATAGACCCTGTAGCGCACGGCGGTTCCGGTCAGATAGGACACGCCCAGAAGGCCCGAGATCGCATATCCCGCGGCCCCCGTGACCACCGGCACCAGCGCGGGCATCTTGCCCGACGCGACGACGCGGGCCGCGATCAGATCGTAGAGCGAGATGCCCGCGAAGCTTGCCAAGGTGCAGGCGAGGGCCGCCAGAAGAAGCGCAGGTCGCGCCGTGGCGAGGTCCGCCTTCACGTCCGGCCAGGCCACGTGGCTGGCCATCCTGTGCAGCACGAAGACCGCGAGGGCACCGATGAGAACCGGGATCGCGGTCTTCACGACCGGATGTTCGATCACCTTCAATCCGCGCGACAGGACTGTCGGCAGGCTAGACATGGGCATGGAGGCCGTCCTCGAAAGTCTGAAGTTCGTTTGGCAGCGTCAGGGCCTCTCGCGTGATCGCGGCGAGAGGCGGAGTGGCAAGAACCGGCGAGGCGCTGCGCCCGCCGGTCTTTCGGGCATCCGCGCCGGTCAGTCGGAGAGCTTCGCCGAATTGGCCAGCATCACGAGCGACAGGCCCGTCGAGATCAGGTTCAGCCCCATCATCAGGCCCAGCGTCCAGCTTGCCGTCCAGGGCCAGCCGAAGAGGATCACGAGGCCCGCCGCGAAGGAACAGAGCCCGCTGAAGACGAGCCATCCCCAGTTCGAGACATGGTCGCTGCTGCGGAGGGCGAAGAGGATCGACACGATCCCCTCCACCAGGAAGGACAGCATCATCAGCACCGTCAGCGCGGCGATACCCGCGACCGGGAAGAGGACGAGCGCCACACCAGCGACGAAGAACATTCCGAAGGCCGCAAATCCCAGACGCCATTCCGGCACCGGCCGGATCGACCAGGAGAACCAGAGGCCGACTGCCCCCCAGAGCGTCAGCATCCAGGCCACCAGAAGCTCGGCCCCTATGGTCGCGACATGCGGCAGCAGGGTGGCGAGCGCACCGATCGCGATCAGGAAAACTCCGATCCGCCTCAGATGCGTGCTGCTCGTCCGAACGGCATCCGGGCGTGCGCTGCGTTTGAGAGAGGTGAGATACGTCTGCATGGGAGGCCCTCCGTCAGGTCCGGTCGGCAAGACCGGTCACAGGGGGAACCTAGGCATCCGCATTCGCCCGGGTTTCGCGCGAACCTTACTTCTGTGCAAAGAAAGCTGTTTCGCTGGCAAGGCGTCGGCGTTTCTCCTTAGATAGCGGCAAGGAGGTGGAGCCGATGAAGATCCTGCTCGCCGAAGACGACGCCAAGATCGCCGACTACATCGTCGCCGGCTTGACTGAACACGGCCATTCCGTTGATCACGTCGCCGACGGGCGCGACGCGCTCAGCTTCTGTCTCTACAACGAATGCGACCTCGCGATCCTCGACCGGATGTTGCCGGGGATGGACGGGCTGTCGGTGCTGAAAGCGCTCAGGGCGTCGAAGAAATCGCTGCCGGTTCTGTTTCTGACCGCGCTCGGTCAGGTCGAGGACCGGGTCGAGGGGCTGGCCGCGGGCAGCGACGACTACCTGACGAAGCCCTTCCACTTCTCCGAGCTTGTCGCCCGCATCGACGCCATCGTCCGCCGGAAGAGCGAGACGACCGTCGAGCCGACCCTGACCGTGCATGACCTGACGCTCGACCTTCTGTCGCGGACGGCGCGGCGCCAGGGCAGCGTGATCGAGCTTCACGCCAAGGAGTTCAGCATCCTCGAGATCCTGATGCGCAATTCGGGCCGGGTCGTGACGCGCACGCTGCTGCTCGAGCGGGTCTGGAACTTCAACTTCGAGCCGAGCACCACCGTCGTCGAGACCCATATGAGCCGCCTGCGGGCCAAGGTCGACAAACCCTTCGACACGCCCCTGATCCACACGATCCGAAATACCGGGTACTCGATGCATGGACCGCGGTGACGTCCTTTCGGGCGCCGCGTTCTCCGCCGTCCTGCGATCCGCCTTCGTCTTCATCTTCGTGCTGGTGATCTTCGGCTGGATCACGCTCGCCTATGTCGAGCGCAGCCTGATCGCCGAGCTGGGCGACGACGTGCAGCAGAGGTGGAGCATCCTCGCCACCGATCACGAGAACCAGGGCCACGAGCATGTCGACCGGACCGTCGCCAGTCTCGCGAACCTCGCGGCGGGCGGGCATCATGCGGTGGCGCTGTTCGGAGCGGACCAGGGACGGATCGCCGGAAACATCCTGAGCCGCCCCGCGGGAACGGGCCTGCAGGTCGGTCCGCTGGAGCATGCGGCCGCCTCTCCCGACGATCTGACCCGCGATTATGTCTATGTCTCGGGTCCGCTGGACGACAGCACGCTGGTGGTCGGACAGCGGCTCGACCTGCTCTATCACACCCAGATCCTCGTCTTCCGCGCCCTGACCCTGAGCGGCTTCCTCGTGGTCCTGACGATGCTTTCGGTCGGTTACTACCTGAGCGCCAAGAGCTTGCGGCGCCTCAGGGATATCGAGTTCGCGCTCTCGCAGACCAGCGAAGGCGACACCGAGGTCCGGATCACCGAGAACGGCGGCACGACGCAGATCGACCGGATCGCGCGGCAGATGAACCTGCATCTCGACCGGCTGTCTCGGATGATCGCCACGACCCGCAACACCGCCGCCGCCGCCGCGCATGACCTGAAATCGCCGCTCGGCCGAGCCTACCTGTCGCTCGGCAAGGCGATGGAGCAGGTCGAGGCGGGGCAGGATCCGGTCGAGGCGATGGCGGACACGCAGGACGAGCTCGAGAACATGCGCGTCATCTTCGACGCCTATCTGAGCCTTTCGAGGATCGAGGCGGCTGGAGACGTGCACCTGACCGACCGGGTCGACCTGGCCGAGCTGGTGGCGGATCTGGCCGAGACCTTCGCCCTGATCGCCGAGGATGAGGGGCAGTCCTTGAGCTTCGATGTCGGCGATGATGCGGAGCTGACCGTCGCGGGCGATGCCCAGATGCTGCAGCAGATGGTGGTGAACCTGCTTCAGAACGCCGTGAACCACGGCTCCGCCGGCAATGTCACGCGGGTGACGCTGAGCCGGTCGGGCGCCGATATCCGTCTGTCGGTGGCGGATACCGGCCCGGGCATCCCCGAGGCCTCCCGCGAGCGCGTCTTCGAGCCGTTCCACCGGCTCGATCCCAGCCGGTCGAAGCCGGGAGCGGGCCTCGGCTTGGCTCTGGTGCGCGCGATTGCCGAGAAACATTCGGGCCGGATCGTGCTCAGGGACAATGATCCGGGGCTGGTGGTTGAGGTGACCCTGCCTGCGCCGAGCGGGTCGGCCTGACCTAGGCCGCGAACGCCGTCAGGGGGGGTCCTTCTGCACGGTGTCGTCTTCGTCGCCGTCTTCCGGCGCATCCTGACCGCCATAGTCGAAATCGCTGGGATCGAAGCTCTCTTCGCCCTCGGCAATGCCGGTGACATGCGTGGTCCCGGTCTCCTCGTCGTAGACCAGCCCGTATGTCGCGCTCCCTTCGGACTTGTAGCGCCGGTACTCGTGGATCGCGGCGTAGATGAAGACACCGATGGCCGGTAGCAAGAGCAGGAGAGCGAGCAGTTCGACTCTCATATGACATTCCCTTCGGACGTTTGGACCGAGACATGCCTCAAGCCGCGCAACGAAGACGCGCTGTCGGGCAGGATGATCTGAGCGGATCTCGCACGCGCTGGCGGTTTCGCGCGCCGAGCGTATCACGCGGGCGGGCCGCATGGGAAAGACGTGGACCCGAAGCGCTTCGTGTTCAAGAGCCTGCGCCGGGCAGATCGCCGGTCACGGGGGGCTGAGCGGTTGTCCGAGGGATCCTCTCGGGGTGGTCCATGCAGTGCCGCGACGTCTGAGACCGGTGACAGCCGCCACGCTCCACCCGCCCAAAGAAAAGGCAGCCCGGCGGGACCGGGCTGCGCGTTGGTGTCGGACTGTGCCGAGCTTACTCGGCCGGGATCGGCCGGAACTCGTCGGCGCCTTGGGTCACGGTACTGACGACGAAGATCGACAGCATCGAGATCAGGAAGCCGGGGATGATCTCGTAGACGCCCGGGCCACCGAGGAAGCTGCTGTTCCAGCCGAGGCTGATCCAGAGGATCACGGTCACCGCACCGCTCACAAGACCCGCGACGGCACCTGCGCCGGTCATGCGCGACCAGGTCAGCGACAGGATGATCAGCGGTCCGAAGGCGGCACCGAAGCCCGCCCAGGCGTTCGACACGAGACCGAGCACCTTGCTGTCGGGATCGCCCGCGATGAAGGCGGCGACCACACCGACCGCGACGACCGCGATACGGCCAACGGTCACGAGCGCGCTGCCACTGGCGTCCTTGTTCACGAAGAGCTTGTAGAAGTCTTCGGCAAGCGACGAGGACGAGACCAGAAGCTGGCTCGACACCGTCGACATGATCGCGGCCAGAAGTGCTGCGTAAAGGAAGCCGGTGATCAGCGCCGGGAAGAGGCTCTCGGCGAGGAAGATGAAGATCGTCTCCGAGTCACCGATCGAGATGCCGTTCCGTTCGACATAGGCGCGACCGAAGATACCGACACCGACGGCGCCGATCAGCGAGATCGCCATCCAGACCATCGCGATGTTGCGCGCGGTGGCCACGGCCTCGACCGAGCGGACGGCCATGAAGCGCACGATGATGTGCGGCTGGCCGAAATAGCCGAGACCCCAGGCCATCAGCGACAGCCAGCCGATGAGCGTCATGTCCGGCGTCCACCATCCAAGGGTGAAGCCGTCGACATTGCTCAGCGTCTCACCGGCTTGGGCGAACCCGCCGCCTTCGCCCGCGTAGAGAACGATGGCCGGCATGATGATCAGCGCGAGCATCATGATCACGCCCTGGACGAAATCCGTCAGGCTCACGGCAAGGAAGCCGCCGATCACCGTGTAGGTCAGCACAATACCCAGGGTCAGCCAGACGCCGACCGAGTAGCTGCCGTCAAAGGCCGACGAGAAGAGCTTGCCGCCCGCCACGAGGCCCGACGCGGTGTAGACCGCGAAGAAGACGACAATGATCACCGCCGATACCATCCGGAGCGTTGTCGCCTGGCTCGGGAACCGGTTGGCGAGGAAGGCCGGGATGGTCAGCGCGTTGTCGTAGCGCTCGGTCTGCTCGCGCAGACGCGGGGCCACGACGATCCAGTTGATCAGAGCACCGATGAAGAGACCGATACCGATCCAGGCCTCGACGAGACCCGCGGCGTAGAGCGCGCCGGGAAGGCCCAGAAGGAGCCAGCCGGACATGTCCGAGGCCCCCGCCGAGAGGGCGGCGACCGCCGGTGGCAGGTTGCGCCCGCCGAGCACGTAATCCTCTGAGTTCGAAGTCGATTTTCGCCAAGCGTAAAAGCCGATGCCCAGCATGAGGGCGAAATAGGCAAGGAGACTGATCCATATGCCGATAGCCATGAAGTCCTATCCTTTCTGAAACGAGTCTTGAAAGTGATCGCGTCTGCCGCCGGTCAGGCGACGTCGGCCAGAAGGCTGGCGTTGCCGCCAGCTGCGGTCGTGTCGATACAGACGTGCCGTTCGGCGTAGTATCGCGCGGGCGCGATCACCTCGGTTTCGAGCTGGACGATACGGCCATCCCGCGCGGCGAGAGCCACGCGCAGGCTGCGGGTCCAGTCCGTCGCCCCCGCGGCGGCGACTGTGACAAGCGGGTCGATCTGCGACAGGTCGCCCGGTGCGACGGTGCCGTCGATGCCCTTGATCGGCGCTCCGGCCTTGGCGAGGTCCTTGACCGCCTCCTCGGCTCCGGGTGCGACGACCACGACGGGACATCCCGCCGCCAGGGCCTGAACGGCCTGGGCGAGCGCGGTCTCCGTCTCCGGCCCGAGGCACAGGATCGTGCCCTTGGGCGGCATCGACAGGCGGTTCGATTCGCCCGTCGGTCCGGGAAGATCGAAGGGGCCGTTATCGCAGGCGGCCGCGGCATTGATCGCGCGCCGCACCACGCCGCCCGAGCCTTGCGTCGCCCGGCGCAGAACCTGCACGCGGTCCACCCGCGCGGCCCAGCCGGTCGCGTCGAAGGATTGCAGAGCCTTGCTGACGGCACCCGCATCGACGGTCTTGGCGTCCGGCGCCGGGTGTTCGCTCGGGTCTTCGGTCCGGCGGAAACGGTTGACGTAGTTCGGGCCACCCGCCTTCGGGCCGGTGCCCGAGAGGCCTTCGCCGCCGAAGGGCTGGCTGCCGACGATGGCGCCGATCTGGTTGCGGTTCACATAGGTGTTGCCGACCTTGATGCGGTCGACGATGTGCTGGACCCGGTCGTCGATCCGCGTGTGCACGCCGAAGGTCAGACCGAAGCCCTTGTCGTTGATCGCGTCGATGGTCTTGTCGAGATCCTTGGCCTTGAAGGTCGCGACATGCAGCACCGGGCCGAACACCTCGCGCTCGAGATCCTCGATCCCGTCGAGCTCGACCAGCGCGGCGCCGACGAACTGGCCGCCCTCGGGCGCGTCGATCTGCTTGAGAAGACGACCTTTCTTCTTCTGCTCCTCGACATAGCCGGCGATGTCGGCCTTGGCGTCCGCGTCGATGACGGGCGCCACGTCGGTGTCGACCGACCACGGATCGCCGGTCACCAGCGCATCCATCGCGCCCTTGATCATCTCGACCACGCGGTCGCGCGTGTCTTCCTGGATGTAGAGCATCCGCAGTGCCGAGCAGCGCTGGCCCGCCGACTGGAAGGACGAGGCGACGATGTCATCCACGGCCTGCTCGGGCAGCGCCGTCGAATCCATGATCATCGCGTTGAGACCGCCCGTCTCGGCGATCAGGATCGCGTCCGGACCGGCGTTCTCCGACAGCGCCTTGTTGATGCGCTGCGCGGTCTCGGTCGAGCCGGTGAAACAGACACCGGCGATGCGCGGATCGGAGGTCAGCGGACCGCCGACGGTCGGGCCGTCACCCGGCAGGAGCTGGAAGGCGGCCTTGGGCACGCCTGCCTCCCGGAAGAGCTCGGCGGCGCGGGTGGCGATGAGCGAGGTCTGCTCGGCGGGCTTGGCGAGAACCGCGTTCCCGGCCGCCAGCGCGGCGGCAATCTGGCCGGTGAAGATCGCCAGCGGGAAGTTCCACGGGCTGATGCAGACGAAGACACCGCGGCCCGGAGCCGGGTCGGCATCGTCGAGACGCTCGGCCTCGGCGGCGTAGTAGCGCAGGAAGTCGACCGCCTCGCGGACCTCGGCGATGCCGTCGAGCAGGATCTTCCCGGCCTCGCGGCTGGCGATCGCGCAGAACTCGGCGATGTGGTCCTCGTAGAGATCGGCGATCCGGCGCAGGATGTCCGCGCGCTCGGAGACCGGCATGGCGTTCCATTCCTCGAAGCCCGCCTGGGCCGCGTCCTGGGCGCGGGCGACCTCGTCCTCGGTGGCGTCATGGGCGGTGCCCACGACGGAGCCATCGGCGGGCGAGAGCACGTCCTTGGCCGGACCGCTGGGCGCGGCGTCGTCGGCTGTCACGGGGCGCGCGGTCCACTTGGTCTCGGCGAAGGCGTCGCGCGCCTTCAGGAGCGGGCCGACGCTGGCGGGCTCTTCCATGCGGAAGCCCTTGGAGTTCTTCCGGCGCGGCGCGAAGAGATCGCCGGGCAGACGGATATCGGGGTTCTGGATCGGATCGTTGACCAGCGCGCGCGACACCGGATCTGCCGCGATCGCTTCGGCCGAGATCTCCTCGTCGACGATCTGGTTCACGAAGCTGGAGTTGGCGCCGTTTTCCAGAAGACGCCGCACCAGATAGGCCAGCAGGTCCTTGTGCGGACCGCAGGGCGCGTAGATGCGGCAGCGGGTGCCCGCGGATTTGCGCACGATCTCGTGGAGGGATTCCCCCATGCCGTGCAGGCGCTGGAACTCGAAGCTGTCGCGGTCATTGCCCGCGAGGTCCAGCACGGTCGCGCAGGTATGCGCGTTATGCGTCGCAAACTGCGGGTAGATCCGGTCGCGCATGTCGAGCAGCATCTTCGCGCAGGCCATGTAGCTCACGTCGGTGTTCACCTTGCGGGTGAAGACCGGGAAGTTCGCGACGCCAAGCTCCTGCGCCAGCTTGATCTCGGTGTCCCAGTAGGCACCTTTCACCAGGCGCACCATGATCTTGCGGTCGAGCCGTTCGGCCATGTCGTAGAGGTGGCGCAGCACGAAAGGCGCGCGTTTGCCATAGGCCTGCACGACGATGCCGAACCCGTCCCAGCCCTTGAGGCTCTCGTCGCTCAGAACCGCTTCGATGACGTCGAGCGACAGGTCCAGGCGGTCCTGTTCCTCGGCGTCGATGTTGAAACCGACCTGCGCCTTCGCGGCCATCTGCGCCAGCTCGAGACAGCGCGGCACGACCTGTTCGGCCACCGCCTTGCGATGGGTCGACTGGTAGCGCGGCGACAAGGCCGAGAGCTTGACCGAGATGCCCGGATTGTCGCGCACGTCACCCTTCGCGACACCGGCGATCTTCTTGATCGCATGCGCGTAGCTGTTGAAGAAATGCTCGGCATCGGCGTTGGTTCGCGCGGCCTCGCCCAGCATGTCGTAGGAGTAGGTGTAGCCCTTCTTCCTCAGGCTTTCGGCCTTGCGCAGGCCTTCCTCGATGGATTCGCCCAGCACAAACTGCTGGCCCATGATCTTCATCGCCTGGCCGACGGCGCGGCGCACGACCGGCTCGCCCAGGCGCTTGATCAGGCGGCGGGCACGGGCGGCGGGTTGCGAGGGATCGTCCTTGAGAACGCGGCCGGTCAGCATCAGCGCCCAGGTCGACGCGTTGACCATCGGCGACGAGGAACGTCCGAGATGCGAGCTCCAGTCCGAGGGTGCGATCTTGTCTTCGATCAGGTCATCGATGGTCTCGGCGTCGGGAACGCGCAGCAGCGCTTCGGCGAGACACATGAGGCCGACGCCTTCGTCGGTCGACAGACCGTATTCGTCGAGAAAGGATTCCATCATCGTCGGATCGGCGTCGTTGCGGACCCGGGTGATGATCTGCGCGGCTTCGGAGGTAATGGCCTGGCGGCGATCTTCGGGAAGTTCGAGGGAGTCGATCAGCGAATGGACGGTCTCCGCCTCGTCGATCGTATATGCGTCGCGGATCGCAATGCGGGTTTCGGATTGCGCGTCCTGGAATTGCTGTTTTTCGAACGTCATTTTCCCTCCAACGAAGTCTGTTGTAGCGTTTTTGTCACTGTTCGGGCTGATGCCGACTTACAAATGGAACAACTCCGCGCCGTTATCGTTCCGAACAGTTTCCGAGATCCGGCGATGTGTAGATGTGAGTCCGTCGTTGCGCTGAGCGGTCTGGCCAGAGCCTGTCGAGACATCGAATCATCGTGATCAAACAGATTTGTTTCCCTTGCGGCAAGGCGATGATGCCGGCGAAATCAACGATGTTTCACCAGCGTTTTCTCGACAATATCTTTCTGTCGCGCTAGGGTTTCCCTATGGAAAACACACGAAAACGGCGCATCGTCTCGTCCCGTCATCTTGCCGAAGGCGAGGGCTGGGAAGCCTCGGAGTTCGAATACGGATTGATCATCGCCTTCAACGCCTTTTCGCGCTGGATGGTGAAATGCATGGCCGCCGTCGGCCATACCGAGATGAGCCCGCTCGAAATCCTGGTGCTCCACAACGTCAATCACCGCGACCGCGAAAAACGGCTGAGCGACATCTGCTTTCTTCTCAATATCGAAGACATGCACACGGTGAATTACGCCCTCCGCAAGCTCTCGAAAGCGGGCCTCGTCGCATCCGAGAAACGCGGCAAGGAGGTGTTCTACCGCACCTCGCCAGAGGGCGCGGATCTCTGCCAGGCCTATCGCGAGGTGCGGCAGGGCTGCCTGCTCGAAGGGCTCGCGCGGATGGACCTGTCGGGCGAGGATCTGCGCGAGATCGGGGCGCATCTCCGGGCGCTCTCCGGGCAATACGACCAGGCCAGCCGCGCGGCCTCGTCGCTCTGAGGGACGGCCCTCATCCGCTCATCGCGTCCGGCAGGAAGGTCACGAGCCCCGGGAAGAGGGTGATCAGCACCACCGCGAGGAGCAGCAGGAAGAAGAACGGCAGCGCCGCCTTGGCGATCCGCAGGATGTCGATCCCGGTCAGCCCCTGGATAACGAAAAGGTTGAAGCCCACGGGCGGGGTGATCTGGCTCATCTCCACCACCAGGACGAGGTAGATGCCGAACCAGATCGGGTCGATCCCGACCGCCATCACCATCGGCATGATGATCGAGGTGGTCAGCACCACCACCGAGATCCCGTCGAGAAACAGCCCCAACACGATGAAGAAGAGTGTCAGCACGATCAGGAGCACGGTGGGCGACAGACCCATCTCGCCGATCCAGGCGGCCAGGTTGCGAGGCAGGCCGGTGAAGCCCATCGCCACGGCAAGAAACGCCGCCCCGAGCAGGATGAAGGCAATCATGCAGGAGGTCCGCGCCGCCGACAGCAGCGCATCGAGGAAATCGCGGCGCGAGAAGCTGCCCGAGAGGACCGCGAGCAGGATCGACAGGAGAACGCCCAGCGCCGCCGCGTCGGTCGGCGACGCGATCCCGGTATAGATCGCCCCGATCACCCCGACGATCAGGAGCGCGACCGGGATCAGGCCCCGCGCCTCCCAGAGCTTCTCTTTCAGAGACATCGCCATGTCGGGTTTCGGGATCAATCCGGGGTTCATCCAGGCCCGGACCGCGACATAGCCGCCGAAGAGCCCGACCAGGAGGATGCCGGGCACGAGCCCCGCGATGAAGAGCCGCGCGATGGATTGCTCGGTCGCGACGCCGTAGACGATCAGGATGATCGACGGCGGGATCAGGAGGCCGAGCGTCGCCGACCCGGCCAGCGTGCCGAGGATCAGGCTCTCGGGATAGCCGCGCGATTTGAGCTCGGGGATCGACATCTTGCCGATGGTCGCAGCTGTCGCCGCCGACGAGCCCGAGACCGCCGCGAAGATCGCGCAGCCCAGCACGTTGACGTGCAACAGCCGCCCCGGCAGGCGTCCGAGCCACGGCGCGAGACCGTTGAACATGTCCTCGCTCAGGCGCGAGCGCAGCAGGATCTCCCCCATCAGGATGAAGAGCGGCAGCGCGGTCAGGGACCAGGAATGGCTGTGCCCCCAGAAGGTCGTGGCCATCACGAGGCCGACGGGCGCATTGGAAAATAGCGTCAGCGCGACGACCGCCACGCCCGCGAGGGCCAAGGCGATCCAGAGCCCTCCGGCGAGAAAGACGAAGAGAACCGCGAGCAGGAAAAGACCGGTGACGGGATCGGACATCTCAGGCCTCCTCGGACGCGGCGATCACCGGCGTGCCTTGCCGGTAGGTCTGGACGAGACTGTCGACGATGGCGACGAGCAACAGGATCAGGCCAAACGCCATGACCGATTGCGGCAGCCAGAGCGGGATCGGCACGATCCCGGGCGACACGTCGTTGTAGTGCCAGCTCTCCAGAACCAGCGCGACGGTGAAGTAGCAGGCGAAGCCGACCAGCGCCGCCGCGACGGCCAGGGCGCAAAGCTCGGCCCAGAGCTGCCAGCGCAGCGACAGGCGCGACGTGATCAGCGAGACCTTGATATGCCCGCCCGAGCGGAAGGTGTAGGGCATCGCGAGAAAGGTCGCCGCCGCGAGCATGAAGCCCGAGAAATCCGCGTAGGAGGGGATGGTCGAGGGCAGCGGCAGGCCCAGCACGCGCGTCGTGAAGTTCAGGAGAACCTGCGCGCTGACGAGGACGGCGATGGCGAGGATCACGAATGCGGCGATCCAGCCCGCGCCCAGATAGATCCGGTCGAGGAGATCTCTCATCGGAAACCCTTTCGATGTCGAACGGTTGATCAGGCCGCGCGCGGCCGACGGTCTTGGGGATGTCGGTGCAGCGGCGCCCTTGTCCGGACGCCACTGCCGGGAGCCATCACTCCTGGTAGGTGCTCATCACCGAGAGCGCCGCGTCCGACGCGCTCTCGCGCCATGTCGCCAGCATCTCCTCGCCGATGGCCTCGAGACCGGCTTTCAGCTCGTCGCTCGGCTCGTAGATGGTCATGCCGTTCTCGGCCAGAACCGCGGTCTGTGCCTCGGCCTCGGCCTTCGACATCTCCCAGCCGCGCGCCTCGGCGGCCTCGGCGGCCTCCATCACGGCGGTCTGGACCTCTTCGGGCAGACGGCGGAAGGAGCGCTCGTTCACCACGACGATGTTCTTCGGCACCCAGGCGTTGATCGGGCTGTAATGGGTGACGAAATCCCAGGCGGTAGAGTTCGCGCCCGTCGAGGGCGAGGTGATCATCGCCTCGACCTGTCCGGTCGCGAAGGCCTGCGGGATGTCCGGGGCTTCGACCTGCACCGGCGCGGCGCCCGCCAGCGCGGCGAATTCCTCGAGCGCGGCGTTATAGGCACGGAAGCGCAGACCCGAGAGGTCCTCGACCGTCTTGATCTCACCATTGGTGTAGAGCCCCTGCGCCGGCCACGGCACCGAGAAGAGCGGCACGAGACCCTGCTCGGCCAGAAGCTCGGTCACGACCGGCTCCTGCGCCTCCCAGAGCTTGGCGGCATCCTCGTAGCTGGTGGCGACGAAGGGCTGGCTGTCGAGCCCGTAGGCCGCGTCCTCGTTCACAAGGCGCGACAGGAAGAACTCGCCGATCGGCACCTGGTCGGAGCGCACGGTGTTCTTGATCTCCGCATGCGGAAAGAGCGAGCCGGCCGAATGCACCGTGATCTCGAGCGCGCCATCGGTGGCCGCGGCCACCTCTTCGGCGAACTGCGCGATATTCTGGGTGTGGAAGGTCGCGTCGCCATAGGGCGTCGGCATGTCCCAGGACTCGGCGGATACCGAGCCCGCGACACCGGCGGTCATGAGAGCGGCAAGCGCAAACTGTTTCATCTCTGTCATCTCCTCTGTTGAACTGCGACCGCCGCACCCTGAGATGCGACGGGACAGGCGTTTATGATTTTACGCTTACAATTTGTCAGCGTTTTACGCACAAATCAACCGATTCATCGACGCGGCCTCTGACCATGCCGAGGCGCGCCCGATTCTGAGGCAGGTGCGATGGCCCGTGATGCGGCCGCCGACGCGCGCCGAGGAGAGCTTTAGGGAAAGGATGTGCGTCGGGAGTGGAGAAAATCCACTCCCCTGCCCCGGGCGCGCCTTTGACGCGGCGCGAGGGCGATCCGCTCAAGGGTGATCGTCGTGCCGGTCGGAGAGCGCGCGGGCCTGGTCGCCCGCCGGGTCGTCGTATTGTCCGCTCCGCAGCGTCCAGACGAAACCCGCGAGGCCCAGAAGGCCCAAGGTCACGGAGACCGGGATCAGGAAGACGAGGACGTTCATGTCGACCTCCGCGCGGCATTGAGCGAGACGGTGAGCGACGAGGCCGACATCGCAAGCGCCGCCAGAAGCGGCGTAGCGAACCCCGCCAGCGCGACCGGGATCGAGATGGCGTTGTAGAGCGCCGCGAGACCCAGGTTCTGCCGCATCCGCGCGACCGCGGTGCGGGCCGAACGCAGGGCCAGGGGCACGCCAGTCAGATCGCCCGACAAGAGCACCACATCCGCCGCGCTGCGCGCCGCGTCGAGCGCGGTGCCCGGGGCGATCCCGGCATGGGCGACAGACAGGCACCCCGTGTCGTTCAACCCGTCGCCGACCATCAGAACGTGGCGCCCCTCGGCCTGGCGCGCTTCGACCCAGGCGACCTTGTCCTCGGGGCGGAGACCGGCTTCGGCGCGGTCGATACCCAGCGCGCTTGCGATATGCGCCACCGCCTCGGAGGTGTCTCCGGAGAGGAGCGCGACCTCGTAGCCCGCTGCTCGCAACTGAGCGATGGTATCAGCGGCCTCCGGCCTCAGGGTTTCCTGCAGCTCGAACCGGAGCGGCGGTTCGCCCTCGCAAGAAAGCCACGTGCCGCCGGTCTCGCCCGGCACCGCCCAAGGCGCGCGTCCGAGACGCAGGCGCGCGCCGTCATGATAGCCCTCGATCCCCAGACCGGCGACCTCGGTCACGGCCTCGACCGGCAGGGGTGCGATGCCGCGCGCGACGGCGGCGTCCCGGATCGCGGTGGCAACCGGATGGCGGGAGGCCGAGGCGAGACCCGCGGCAAGGGCGAGCGCATGGTCGGGGGGTGTCCCGGCCAGCGTGGCGCGGCTCGATGTCAGCGTCCCGGTCTTGTCGAAGACCACGATGTCGATCTCGGCCAGACGCTCGAGCGCGGTGCGCGAGGTCACGAGTAGCCCCGCCCGGAAGAGCCGCGCCGTGGTCACGGTCGAGACCGCGGGGATCGCGAGACCGAGCGCGCAAGGGCAGGTGATCACCAGAACCGAGATCGCGACGTCGAGCGCCCGCCAACCATCGCCGGTGAGCCACAGCCAGCCGAGAAACGCCGCAGCGCCCAAAAGATGCACCACCGGCGCGTAGAGCCGCGCGGCGCGGTCGGCGAGGCTCTTGTGGCGGAACTTCTGGCTTTCCGCCGTGGCCACAAGCGCCGCCATGCGCGCCAGCCCCGTATCCTCGCCCGCGCGCAGGACGCGCACGGTGAGAGTGCCGGTGAGGCAGGTCTCGCCCGCCGACACGGACTCGCCCGGACCCGCGGCTTCGGGACGGCTCTCGCCTGTGAGCGCGGAGCGGTCGAGATCGGTCAGGCCGGTCTCGATGATGCCATCGGCGGGCAGCCGGTCGCCCGGGCGCACCCGGATCAGGTCGCCCGCGCGTAAGTTAGCCGCGTCCACGACGGTCTCGGTGCCACCGTCCAGTCGCACCGCTTGCGGCGCTTCGAGCGCCGCCAACTCCGCCGCCGCCGAGCGCGCGGCCCGGCGTCCGGCCTGATCGAGATACCGCCCGACCAGCAGGAAGAAGGTCAGCGCCAGCGCCGCGTCGAACCAGCCCTCCTCGGCTCCGAGACCGAAGGCGGTTGCGGTCGAACTGGCGGCGGCAAGGGCGATGGCCAGCGAGATCGGCACGTCCATGTTGAGCGCGCCCGCGCCGAGGGCCCGAAACGCCGAGACGAAGAACGGCCGCGCCGAGAACGCGATGGCGGGCACGGCGATGGCGGCGGAGACCAGGTGGAAGAGCTGCGCCGTCGTCTCCATCGCGCCGGACCAGACCGCGACCGACAGGAGCATCACGTTCATCATCGCGAACCCGGCCACGCCGATCCGCGTCAGGAGATCGCGCTGGCCCTCCTCTTGCGACCCGAGCCGTCCGGCGTCGAGGCGCTGCGCCCGCTGCCCGACCGACGCGAGCGCGTCGATCAGGGTCGCATCAGCGACGCCCGGGGCGTCAATCTGCACGCGCTTCAGTGTCAGGTTCACACGCGCCGACCGCACTCCGGGAAGCGCGCCCAGCGCGTCCTCGACCTTGGCGATGCAGGCGGCGCAGTGGATATCCGGCAGATGCAGCGCGCGGCTCGGGCCAGTGGCGGTCTCCGGGGACACCTCGGCCTCGGGGAGACCGGCGCAGGCGGGACAGGCGGCGGTCATCGCGGCACCTCGATCACGGCGCGATATTCGAAGGGCGTGCCGTCGCGTGCCTCGGCGGTCACGTCGAGCCGCCAGAGCCCCGGCGCGAGATCGAGCATCGCCGAGCGGTCGGGACCAAGCGCGACAGGCAGATCGTCGCGCTCTTCGGTGGGGCGCCCGACATGCAGCTCCAGCCGTTCGACCGGCGCGAGCTGTCCCGAGCGGTCGGTCAGGGCCAGCGTCAGGCGCCCGTCGCGATACTCGGCCGCGACGCTCCAGCCCAGGGCCTCCTGCGCCTCGCGGCGGGCGTCGAACTCCTGCGAGGCGATGTAGGAGTTCGGCACCTCCAGCCCCGGGAAGGTCGAGACCGCGTTGACCGCCAGCGCGATGTTGACCGCGATGATGATGCCGAACCCGAAAACGAAGACGGCGGCGACATGGCGTCCGGTGAGCTCGGTCATTTGTTGGCCTTTCCGTTGAAGGTGGTGTCGACATAGGCGCGCTCGCCGCTCTCCAGGTCCTCGACCCAGAGCCGCAGCTCGGTCCTCTCGGCCGCCGCCGCCGGGTTGTCCGGATCGGCGGTCAGGTAGACGCGGTTCAGGTGCTGCGTGTCGGCGGGCACCGGCACGATCTGGCCCGACTGCCCCTCGACCTCAAGCGCGAGACCCGCGGCGAGCGAGGTCGACAGAAGGAAGCTCCGCGCCTCGCCATGCTTGTTCCGGAGCCGCACGTCATAGGCGTTGCGCACCGAGCCGTCGGAGAGCGTGATGAAGGTCGGATTACGCACCGGCGCGACGGTCATGTCGATCTCGGGCCGGATGAAGAGCGCGAAGACCAGCGCCAGACCGATCGCGGACCAGAGCCCGAGATAGATCAGGTTCCGCAACCGCATCGCATGTTTCCACGCCGGGATCGGCGCGCCGCCCGCGGCCTCGCGCGGGGCGTCCGACAGCGCGACATAGTCGATGAGCCCGCGCGGGCGGTCGATCTTCTCCATCACCTGATCGCAGGCGTCGATGCAGAGCGCGCAAGTGATGCAGGCCAGCTGCTGCCCGTCGCGGATGTCGATGCCCATCGGGCAGACATTGACGCAGGCATTGCAGTCGATGCAGTCGCCCGGGCCTTCGCTCCGCATGCCGGTGGTGGTGTCGGGCACGCCCGGCATGGCGATCCTGGGCGCGCGGCCGCCGATCTGAGGCCCCGCGACCCTGAGCTCCGCGACGTCCTCGCGGCGCTTGAGACCCTTGCCGCGCGGCTCGCCCCGCCAGTCGCGATAGGCGACGGTCAGGGTGCCGTCATCCATCATCGCGCCCTGGATGCGCGGCCAGGGGCACATGTAGATGCAGACCTGTTCGCGCATGAAGCCGCCGAAGATGAAGGTCGTCATGGTGAGGACGAAGATCGTCGCATAGGCGACGCCCGGCGCCGAGGCCGTCACCAGATCCCGCGCCAGGGTCGGCGCATCGGTGAAATAGAAGACCCACGCGCCGCCGGTTGCGACCGAGATCGCGAGCCACGCAGCCCAGGTCGTGAGTTTCAGGCGGATCTTGTGGGCGGACCACGGCGCCTGATGCAGCCGCAGCCGGGCGTTCCTGTCGCCCTGAACCTTGCGCTCGACCAGGAGAAACAGATCGGTCCAGACCGTCTGCGGGCAGGCATAGCCGCACCAGACCCGTCCGAGCGCGGCGGTGAAAAGAAAGAGCCCGAGCCCCGCCATGATCAGGAGACCCGCGACGAAGTAGAACTCGTGCGGCCAGATCTCGATCCAGAAGAAATAGAAGCGCCGGTTGGCGAGATCGACGAGAACCGCCTGGTCGGGCAGGTTCGGACCCCGATCCCAGCGGATCCACGGGGTCAGATAATAGACCGCGAGCGTGACCGCCATGATCGCCCATTTGAGGCGGCGGTACCAGCCGGAGACCCGACGCGGAAAGATCGGGACGCGCGCGGCGTAAAGGGAAGGAGAGGTATCGGACATAGCACACCGGACAGAGAGGTCTGGGCTCGTGATGCCGCATCGCGGCGTCGGATGCCTTGACGTGGATCAACCGGTCCGCGCACAGGCACGGCGACCGGAACGGAGTGGCCCGCGCGCATGACTGGCCCAGCGCGCGGGCCTTGGGGGGAACGGGCGGCGGCTGTCCCTTCCGCCACCCGCCGAGGCCTGAGGCCTCACTCCCCGGCGGCGGTCTCCTCTCCGCCACCGAGCCCGTGCACATAGGTCGCGAGCGCGCGCACCTCCGGCTCGCCCAACCGCGCGCCCCAGGGCGGCATGACGCCGTAGGGGCCTTCGGAAATGGTCTTCACGAGCCGTGCGTCGGAATTGCCGTAGAGCCAGATCGCGTCGGTCAGGTTCGGCGCGCCCATGCTGCGGTCGCCCTTGGCATCATCGCCATGACAGGAGGCGCAGTTATTGGCGAAGATCTCTCCGCCCGGACCGGACAGCGGGTCGACCCCGTCGGGCAGCGCCTGGACATGGGAGACCAGCGTGGCGATCTCCTCGCGACCGAGGATCTCTCCGAAGCCCGGCATCTGCGAGAAACGCGCATCCGGATCCTCTTCGTTCCGGATGCCGTGGCGGATCGTGTAGGCGATCTCCTCGATCGAACCGCCCCAGAGCCATTCATCATCGAGGAGGTTCGGATAGCCGACCGCGCCTGCCGCCCCGGAGCCGTGGCATTGCGAGCAATTCGTGCGGAAGAGCGCGGCGCCCGCGTTGACCGCGAAGCCCTGCAGGTCCGGCGCGGCGGAGATCTCGGTCAGCGGCGTCTCTTCGAGCGCGGTCCAGAGCGGTGCCTGCGCGGCCTCGACCTGGGCGATCTCTTCGGCGACATCGCCGCGCTGGGACCAGCCGAGCACGCCGCCCGTGGCCGAGTTGACCAGCGGCCAGGCCGGGTAGAGCAGCACGTAGACCAGCGCGAAGACGATGGTCGCGTAGAAGGTCCAGAGCCACCAGCGCGGCAGCGGGTTGTTCAGTTCCTCGATCCCGTCCCAGACATGGCCGGTGGTCTCGGTTCCCGTGACGGGGTCGATGCGGCGGTCGCTCATCGCGCATCCTCCTTGGAAAATGTGTCGCGCCCGGTCTCGGGCTCTTCGCGGAAGATCGCGCGCGCGGCGTCCTCGTGCAGCGACCGTGCGCCGGGGCGGAAGACCCAGAGGCAGGTGGCCACGAAGAATGTCGTCAGCGCCAGGAGCACCCAGCTGTCCGCGAACTCGCGCAGTATGGTGTAGGTATCGTGCATGACGGCCCCCTCAGCGGCTGGCTTCGGCGGTGAAGGTCGAGAAATCGACCAGCGTGCCGAGCATCTGGAGATAGGCGATGAGCGCATCCATTTCGGTCAGCTCGGGCTGGCCGTCGAAATTGCGCACCACCGCGCCGGGATAGCGTTCGAGCAGACCGTCGGTGTCTCCGAAGGGATCGACTTGGACCTCGATGTCCGAGCGCGCGACCGAGATCATCTCGTCGGTATAGGGCACGCCGACCATCGCGTTGGTCTCGAGGAGATCGCCGATATGCTCGGTCTTGAGCTTGGTCCGCAGCAGGTAGTCGTATTTCGGCATGACGCTTTCGGGCACCACCGATTGCGGGTTGATGAAGTGATCGACATGCCATTCGTCCGAGTAGCGCCCGCCGACCCGGGCGAGGTCCGGCCCGGTCCGCTTGGAACCCCACTGGAACGGATGGTCGTACATCGACTCGGCCGCGAGGCTGTAATGGCCGTAGCGCTCCACCTCGTCGCGCATCGGGCGGATCATCTGGCTGTGACAGACATAGCAGCCTTCGCGGATGTAGATGTTGCGGCCCTCGAGCTCGAGCGGAGAGTAGGGGCGCACGCCCTCGACCTCTTCGATGGTGTTCTCGAGCCAGAACAGCGGGGCGATCTCGATGATGCCGCCGATGGTCACCACCAGGAACGAGGAGACCAGGAGGAGCGTGGCGTTGCGTTCGAGGATGGCGTGACGGTCGAGGAGTTTCTTGGTTTTCGTCGTCATGGGATCACTCCGCGGGAACGTGGGCGGCGCTGACGCGGGACTGCGGCGACCGGATGGTCATCCACATGTTCCACACCATGATCAGCGCGCCGGAGAGGTAGAGGACACCGCCGAGGCCGCGCACCACGTACATCGGGAACTTGGCGGCAACGGTGTCGGCGAAGGAATTCACGAGGAAGCCCTGCGCGTCGACTTCGCGCCACATCAGCCCCTCCATGATCCCGGTCACCCACATCGAGGCGGCGTAGAGAACGATGCCGAGCGTCGCGAGCCAGAAGTGCCAGTTGATCGCGGCCATCGAGTGCATCTGCGTCCGGCCCCAGAGCTTCGGGACGAGGAAGTAGAGGCAGCCGAAGGTGATCAGGCCGTTCCAGCCGAGCGCGCCGGAATGCACGTGGCCGATGGTCCAGTCGGTGTAATGCGAGAGCGAGTTGACCGCGCGGATCGACATCATCGGGCCTTCGAAGGTCGACATGCCGTAGAAGGCGAGGCTCGCGACGAACATCCGGATGATCGGGTCGGTGCGGATCTTGTCCCAGGCGCCCTCGAGCGTCATCAGGCCGTTGATCATCCCGCCCCAGCTGGGCATCCAGAGCATGATCGAGAACACCATCCCGAGCGTCGACGCCCAGTCGGGCAGCGCGGTGTAGTGCAGGTGGTGCGGACCGGCCCAGATATAGAGGAAGATCAGCGCCCAGAAGTGGATGATCGACAGCTTGTAGCTGTAGACCGGGCGCCCGGCCTGCTTGGGCACGAAGTAATACATCATGCCGAGGAAGCCCGCGGTCAGGAAGAAGCCCACGGCGTTATGGCCGTACCACCACTGGGTCATCGCGTCCTGCACGCCCGCGAAGAGCTGCACCGATTTCGAGCCCCAGATCGAGACCGGTATGGCGAGGTTGTTGACCACGTGCAGCATCGCCACGGTGACGATGAAGGCGAGGAAGAACCAGTTGGCGACGTAGATATGCTTCTCGCGCCGCTTCAGGATCGTGCCGAGGAACACCGCGAGATAGACGACCCAGACGATGGTCAGCCAGATATCCACGTACCATTCCGGCTCGGCATATTCCTTGGATTGCGTGGCCCCCAAAAGGTAGCCGGTCGCCGCCAGCACGATGAAGAGCTGGTAGCCCCAGAACACGAACCATCCCGCGTTGCCGCCCCAGAGCCGCGCGGCGGAGGTCCGCTGCACCACGTAGAAGGAGGTCGCGATCAGCGCGTTGCCCCCGAAGGCGAAGATCACCGCCGAGGTGTGCAGGGGCCTCAGCCGTCCGAAATTCGCATAACCCTCGGACCAGTCGAAATTCAGCTCCGGAAAAGCGAGTTGGAAGGCGATGAAGGTGCCGACGAGGAACCCGGCGACGCCCCAGAAGGCGGTTGCGATGACGCCCGCGCGGATTGGCCCGTCGAGATACTCGTTCGGGTCGGCGAGCGCGCGCGGCTCGTCGAGACGTCGAAGCTCCCAGATGAAAAGACCGGCGGCGATGATCATCACCAGCGCGGCGTGAACCGAATAAGCGAGATCGCGCCCCCAATCGGCGGCGATCGCCGCGATCAGGGCGATCAGCGCGAACGCGATGAGCCTGACATAACCCATAATGCCTCCTGCGAATCAGTCATGGCCCGGACTGGGCCTCGACCGCGTCTCTCACGCGCGCTCCGCAGTCGCCTTGACATGGATCAAGCGACAGGCGGTTCGGAGCTTTTCCGAACCGGGTGAAACGTCAGGAAAATCAGGGGCTTGCTCGCACGCCTCCGCGGCACCTCGCCGCAGTGCAGCAGAGCGACTCCGTCAGAGGTGAAAAGCGATCAGGCGATCAGGCCGCCATCGTCGTCATCCGCGGCCTCGAGCGCGAGCGCTTCGAAATCGGGGATGCGAATCTCCCGGTTGGACGGGGTTTCGATCAGCCCGTCTCGGCGCAGAGCGGTCATCTGGCGGCTCGTCGTCTCGATCGTGAGGCCCAGGTGATCGGCCATCGCCTCGCGCGAGAGCGGCAGGTGCAGGACCGTGGCACCCTGCGGCACCATCTTGCCTGACGACACGGCCTGCCGACGAGCCAGGCTGACGAGGAAAGCGGCGACCTTCTCGCGCGCGGTCAGGCGGCCCAGCACCACCGCCCAGTCGCGCGCGGCGTCGAGCTCGTCGAGCGTCATCGACAAGAGACGCGTCGCGATATGGGGCGTGCTGGCGACCAGCGTCTCGAAGGTCTGGCGCTCGAACCGGCAGATCGTGACCTCGCTCAGGGTCTCGATATCGAAGACCGAGGTCGCGCGGCCGGGACGGCCGATGAAATCCGAGGGCAGGAGGATGCCGACGGTCTGCCTGCGCCCGTCCTCGAGCGTGCGGGACATGGTCGCACAGCCCGACACGATGGAGGAGAGGTGGGTCAACGGCTGTCCCGCTTCCGCGAGCAAGGCGCCGGCAGCGACTGTGCGGTAGGACTTGACCTTTTCCAGCATCGCCAGCTCTGCCGCATCGCAGGTGGCGCAGACCGCATTGTGCCGGATCGGACAGTCGCCGCAGGAGAGGAGGGTCGGCGATTTGATCATGCCGCGATTTTAGACGCGCGCTTGATTTCGATCAATGCGATTGCGCGGCGCTGCGGCAAGGTGGCGACATGAGACAGAACGCCCTCCGCAGCGCCCTCCTGACCGAGCGCGTGCCCCGCTACACAAGTTACCCTCCGGCCAACCGCTTCACCGCTGCGGTGGGGCCGGAATTGAGCGCTCAGTGGATGGAGGCGCTTCCGCCCGGCAGCGAGATCTCGCTCTATGCGCATGTCCCGTTTTGCCGGAGGCTCTGCTGGTTCTGCGCCTGCCGCACGCAAGGCACGAGCAGCCTCGCGCCGCTCGACCGCTATCTCGACACGCTCGAGATCGAGATCGACGCACTGCGCGGGCGGCTCCCCTCGGACCTGCATGTCAGCAGCCTGCACCTGGGCGGCGGCACGCCGACGCTCCTGCCCGCCGACCGGATCGACCGGCTGTCGGAGATGCTGCGCCGGGCCTTCGCCATCGACCACCGCACCGAGGTCTCGGTCGAGATCGACCCGACCGAATGCGACGAGCGGCGGATCGAGGCGCTCCTGCGCTTGGGCCTCACCCGTGCCTCCATCGGCGTGCAGGATTTCGACCCGATGGTGCAGGACGCGATCGGGCGCCGCCAGGACGAAGAGGAGACCGCGTCCGTCGTCCGTGCGCTCCGCGCACGCTTCGTGGACAGCGTCAATCTCGACCTGCTCTACGGGCTGCCCTACCAGACCCTGCCCCGGCTGCGGCGCACGCTCGATGCGGTGCTGCGGCTGCGCCCCGACCGGATCGCGCTTTACGGCTACGCGCATGTTCCGTGGATGGCCAAGCGCCAGACCCTGATTTCGGAAAGCGCCCTGCCCTCGCCCGAGGACCGGCTGGCTCTCTCGGCCTTTGCCGCAGAACGCCTGCAAGAGGCCGGATACACCGCCATCGGCATCGACCATTTCGCGCTCCCGAGCGACAGCATGGCACGGGCCGCGCGCGAGCGGCGGCTCAAGCGAAACTTCCAGGGCTATACCACCGACCGCGCCCCGGTGCTGATCGCGCTCGGGCCCTCGTCGATCTCGCGGTACCCGCAGGGCTTTGCCCAGAACGCGTCGAGCACGGCGGAATGGCAGAAGGCGGTGGCCGAGGGACGGCCCGCCACGCGGCGCGGCTACGCGCTGACCGAGGCCGACCAGGCCGTATCCCGGATCGTCGAGGACCTCATGTGCTACGGCGAGACCGATCTGGCGACAATCCCCGATCCCGGTATGCGCGGCGAAATGCGGCTGCGCGCCGCCGATGCGATCCTCGCCCTGCCGGAGCTCGCAACGCTCGAGGGCGATCACCTGAAGCTCCTCGATCCGCGTCTGGCGCGTCTTCTGGCGGCGCGGCTCGACCCGGATCTGCAGACCGGCGAGAGGCAGTTCAGCCAGGCCAGCTAGGCGTCCACCGGCACCACGTCGACGCTATGCGTGCTGTCATGCCCGCCCGCCGAACGCAGCGTGCCCTTGATCGGCGAAACATCGGCGTAGTCGCGCCCGTAGGCCACGACGATATGATCGTCGCCGACGAGAATATCGTTCGTCGGGTCGTATTCGACCCAGCCAAGCTCGCTCCCGCACCAGGCCCGCACCCAGGCATGCATGGCATCCGCCCCTTCGAGGCGCGGCTGTCCGGGCGGCGGCGAGGTGCGCAGGAAGCCCGAGACATAGCCCGCCGGGATCCCGAGACCGCGCAGGCAGGCGATCATCACATGCGCGAAGTCCTGGCAGACGCCGCGCCGGTTGTGGAACGCCTCGCCGGGAGAGGTCAGCACATCGGTCGCTTCCGCGTCGAAGCTCATCTCGCGGTGCAACGCCTGCCCGATGGCCCGGGTGATCTGAAGAACGCTCATACTCGGCGAGAGCTGCGCCTCGCCGAACCGGGTGATCGCGGTGCTCGGCGAGACCCGGGGCGACGGTCCGAGGAAGTGATGCGGCGCGTCGGGCGCGACGCTGCGATGCGCCTCGATCTCGCGCGCAAGCCCGGCGCGGTCCTGCGACAGGTCCATCGGTTCGGGCGGCATCCGCCGCGAGACCTGCGCCTTGAGCGTCAGCGTCAGCTCCTGGATCGGCTTGTGAAAGGATACGAGCGTCGCCCTGTTTCCGAAGAAATCCTGCCCCTCCCGCCGTTCCTGCGGCGTGGGCTCGATGCTCAGAAGCCCCGCGATCACCTCCTGTCGCCCGGGCAGCGTCGGGGGTGTCAGGTGCAGAAGCGACCGCGCATGGTCGGAGGCCTGGTCGTAGCGATACTCGATCCGGAGGGTGACGTCGTAACGCATGGCGGCCTACCGCAGATATTCGGAGGAGACGAGGTTTGAGAGGTCGGCGAGATCCCCTCGGAAGGCCTGCAGAGCCTCGGCGGTGATCTCCCCGGGACGCGCCACCGCGAAGCGGGTCTGCAAGGGCAGGAGCGCGCGGGTGACCTCGGACGGGCCCCTCTCGAAACTCTGTCCCGGCATCTCGGCGGCCAGCGTGACCATGTGATCGAGCTGGAACAGGATCGAGCGCGGGTTGCGCGGATCGCAGGCCAGAAGATCGATCGTGCTCTCCGGCGTCGGCATGGTGCGATAGCGGCGGCGATGCGACATGACGCTGTCGCCGATCTCGACCGCAAGATCGACCGCGCCCTGCGGGGCATCGGGATCGGTGAAGGTCGCGAGCACCGCCGCGATGGCATCCGCCTGTTCCAGCCCCCGCGCGAAACTCAGGAAGCGCCAGCCGTGGAAGCGGTACATGTTCTCGTGGATCAGCCCCGAGAACCCCGTGACCTTGCGCAGAAGCACGCCCATCGCGCGGGCGCAATCGTCCCCGGCAATGGCGTTGCGCTCCATCTGCGACACGGTCCGCGCAAGGTCCTGCAGCGCAAGCCAGCCATCGGTCGCGAACCGGTCGCGCAGCTTGCTCGCGCAGAGCGTCGCCGAGGTCATGATCGCCGACAGCGCGGAGGGCACGGTCTCGGTGACGTCGAGCCCGAACTCGGACATGTAGCCAGCCAGGAACTCGAGCCGCGGATCCTCCGGATCGCCGGTCTCGGCGAGGCGAAGATGATAGGCGCGGACCAGCCGGATGCCCATCTCGGCACGCTCCGTGTAGCGCCCGAGCCAGTAGAGGTTCTCGGCCGCGCGCGAGGGCAGCGTCTCGGCATCCAGGGGCTGCCCGGCTTCGCCCGCGAAAAGCGTCTCGGCCGGGACAGGCGCGTCGTCGAGGACCCAGACATCGGCGACGCCGCCACCCTGCTGCATGGCGAGCGCGGTCGCGTCGTCCGACCCGCCGATCCGGGCATAGCCGCCGGGCATGAAGACCCAGCCCTCGGGCGTGCGCGCGGCGGTCACCCGCACCGTCATCGGGCGCGGCACCAGCCGTCCGGCCTTGTAGACCGGCGAGGTCGAGAGCGTCACCGCCTCCTGTCCGACGAGATGAGCGCCTTCGCTGTCGATCCACGCCTCGACCGAGATGCGCGCACCGGACCGGAACGAGCCGCCGACGGCGGTGGTCGCGCGGATGTCGAAGGGCAGGTCCTGATCGACAGCGCCGCCGATCATCATCCGCTTGACGTTCTCCTTGACGTAGTCGCGCTCGCCCGGCTGGCCGCACCACCATGTCGCGATGTTCGGCAGCTTGAGCGGCGCGCCGGTCAGGACCTCGGAGATCCTCGGCAGGAACGCCATCATCGCCCGCATCTCCAAGACCCCGGTGCCGAGCGCGTTGATCATGTTCAGATTGCCCTGCCGGAGCGCGCTGATCAGCGCGGGCGTGCCCAGCTGGCTGTCCTCGCGCAGCTCCAGCGGGTCCATGTATTCGGAATCGACGCGCCGCCAGAGCGCCGAGAGCGGCTGCAGCCCCTCGACCGTGCGCACCATGACCTGCCCGTTCTGGACCAGCATGTCCTCGCCTTCGAGCAGGAGCAGACCGAGATAGCGCGCGATATAGGTATGCTCGTAGTAGCTGGCGTTGTTCGGACCCGGCGTCAGGATCGCCGCCCGGTTCGGTCCCGGCCCCGAAAGCCCCTCGATCGCGTCGCGGAACGATCGGAAGAAGGCCGCGAGCCGGTGGATGCGGTTGCGCGGCGCGAACTCGTTGAAGACCCGCATCGTCGCCATGCGGTTCTCGAGCGCGAAGCCCGCGCCCGAGGGCGCCTGCGCCCGGTCGCCCAAGACGAACCAGGAGCCGTCGGGATTGCGGCTGATCTCGAAGGCCAGCAGATGGAGGAAATGGCCCGAGGCGGGCCTGACGCCGACCATCGGACGCAGCCAGCCCGGCGCGCGGGCGATCAGCTCGGCGGGGAGATGGCCGCCCGAGACCAGCGCGCCCGGTCCATAGAGATCGGCCACCACCGCCTCGAGCAGATCGGCGCGCTGCGCGAGACCCGCGCAAATCTCGGCCCATTCCTTGGCGTGGATGATGACCGGGACCGGGCTCAGCGGCCAGTCGCGCTCGGGCGCGGGGCTGGTCGCGTAATGGCGGAAATAGACCCCGGCATCGCTGAGGTAATTGGTGCCGCGCGCGAACGCCGCCTCGATGCCGGTCGGCCCGTGCCGCGACAGATGCTCGACAAAGGCGCACCAGGCCGGGCGCATCCGCCCCTCGGCATCGAAGAGCTCGTCAGCGACACCCGGACGCGGGCGATAGCCCGCCAGGAGGTCGGAGGTTGCCTCGGGTCTGGGTGCGCTGTCCTGGGACATCAGATCAGTCCGGGCGGACGCCGGAGATCGAGCGTCATCGGGAACTCGGGATGCGGCGGTTCCGGGGCAGGACGGTAGCTGCCCGGCGCGTGGCCATGCGGTTCGAACCGCGCGAGGCGACGCGCCTCGGCCTCGTTGCCGTTGACCGGAAAGGTCTCGTAATTGCGCCCACCGGGATGGGCGACGTGATAGGTGCAGCCGCCGATCGCCCGACCGGTCCAGTCGTCATAGATGTCGAAGCGCAGCGGCGCATGGACCGGCAGGACCGGGTGCAGCGCCTCGGGCGGCTGCCACGCCTTGAAGCGCACGCCGCCCACCGCCTCGCCGGAGGTGCCGGTGGCCGCCAGGGGCACAGGGCGCTGGTTGCACATGACCCGGTAGCGCTCGGGATAGAGCGTGGTGAGTTTGGCCTGGAGCCGCTCGACCGAGCTGTCGGTATAGCGCACCGTGCCGCCGATGGCGCCGGTCTCGCCCAGCACGTGCCAGGGCTCCAGCGCCTGCTTGAGTTCGAGCTTGACGCCCTCGACCTCGACCTCGCCACAGAACGGGAAGCGGAACTCGGCCTGCGCCTCGTACCAGACCGGGTCGATGTCGTAGCCTTGCAGGCGGAGATCGGCGAGGAGGTCGAGGAAATCCTGCCAGATGAACTCGGGCAGCATGAAGCGGTCATGCAGCACCGTGCCCCAGCGCACCGGCCGCCCCTGCATCGGCGCTTTCCAGCACCGCGCGATGATCGCCCGCAGGAGAAGTTGCTGGGCGAGGTTCATCCGCGGATGCGGCGGCATCTCGAAACCGCGGAACTCGACCAGGCCCAGCCGCCCGGTCGGCCCGTCGGGGGAATAGAGCTTGTCGATGCAGATCTCGGCGCGATGGGTGTTGCCGGTCACGTCGGTCAGCATGTTGCGGAAAAGCCGGTCGACGAGCCAGGGCAAGGGCGGCAGGCCCTCACCCGGCGCGGGCACCTGCGCCAGCGCCATCTCAAGCTCGTAGAGCGTGTCGTGCCGTGCCTCGTCGATCCGGGGCGCCTGGCTTGTCGGGCCGATGAAGAGCCCCGAGAAGAGATACGAGAGCGACGGGTGCCGCTGCCAGGTCAGGATCAGCGATTTCAGGAGATCGGGGCGCCGCAGGAACGGGCTGTCATTGGGCGTCGCGCCGCCCACGACCACGTGGTTGCCGCCGCCGGTGCCGGTATGGCGGCCGTCGATCATGAACTTGTCGGCCCCGAGCCGCGACTGGCGGGCCTCTTCGTAGATCGCCTCGGTCGTGGCGACGCAATCCTCCCAGCTATGGGCGGGATGGATGTTGACCTCGATCACGCCGGGATCGGGCGCGACGCGGATCACGTTCAGGCGCGGATCATGCGGCGGCGCGTAGCCCTCGATATGGACCTTGAGGCCCAGCGCCTTGGCCGAGGCCTCGGCGGCGGCGACGATCTCGAGGTAATCCTCGAGCGCCTCGACCGGCGGCATGAAGACGCAGAGCCGTCCGTCGCGCGGCTCGACCGACAGCGCGGTGCGCACCGCGCCGGTGCCGAGCTCCTGCTCGATCACGTCCTGCACCTCCGTGTTGGGCACCGGGGCCGACACCGGCTGCGTGCGCCCGGTCTCGGGGTCGGGACCGGCATGGTAGTCGGGGAGCGGATCGCGCGGCTCGGTCGGATCGACGATGTAGCTGTAGGGATATTGCGAGGGCGGCACGTAAGGCAGCTTGCCGAGCGGCAGGCGGAAGCCCACGGGGCTGTCGCCGGGGATCAGGAACAGATGCCCGCGCCGCAGCTTCCAGCGCTCGGAGATCCAGCGCTTGCCCGACGCCCGCGCTTGCCAGCGCTGGATCGGCAGGATGTAGCCCGCAGGCTCCGTCAGACTGCGTCCGAAGACCCGCGCGATGCGGTTGCGCTCTTCGGGATCCTTGAGCTTGGAGTTCTCGGGCGTGACGTTCTCGGGCAGGTTCGCTTCCTTCACGATCCATTCCGCCGGATCCTCGAAGGCCGGGACGACCATCTCGGCCCCGACCCCGAGCCGGTCGGCGATGCCGCCCAGAAGCTCTTCGGCCTCCTCCGGCCCCGCGCCGGTGTCGTCGCCTTCCTGCGCGATCAGGCTCTCGTCCGACCAGACCGGCTTGCCGTCCTCGCGCCAGTAGAGCGAGAAGGTCCAGCGCGGCAGGCTCTCGCCTGGATACCACTTGCCCTGCCCGTAATGCAGGAAGCCGCCCGGCGCGAAGCGGTCGCGCAGCCGCCGGATCAGTTCGTCGGCCAAACCGCGCTTCATCGGCCCGACCGCGGCGGTGTTCCACTCGGCGCTCTCGAAATCGTCGATCGACACGAAGGTCGGCTCGCCCCCCATGGTCAGCCGCACGTCGCCCTCGGCGAGATCGGCATCGACCTGCCGCCCGAGCGCGTTCAGCCGCTCCCAGGCCTCGTCCGAGAAGGGCTTGGTGATCCGGGGATGCTCCGAGACCCGGCGCACCTGCATGTCGAACTCGAAGGACACCTCGGGCGCGCCGACGCTGGAATAGCCGCCCGAAATCGGCGCGGCGTTGCGGTAATGAGGGGTCGCGGCGAGCGGGATGTGGCTTTCGCCGGTCAGAAGCCCGCTGGTGGGATCGAGCCCGATCCAACCCGCGCCGGGCAGGTAGACCTCGACCCAGGCGTGCAGATCGGTGAAATCGACCTCGGTGCCGGACGGGCCGTCGAGCGATTTCACGTCCGGCTTGAGCTGGATCAGGTAGCCCGACACGAAGCGCGCGGCGAAACCCAGATGCCGCAGCACCTGCACCAGAAGCCAGCTCGAATCCCGGCAGGAGCCGCGCAGCGCGGTCAGCGTCTCTTCCGGCGTCTGCACCCCCGGCTCCATGCGGATGGTGTAATCGACCACCTCCGAGACCCGCTGGTTCAGCGCCACGAGGAAATTCACCGTCCCGGTGATGTCGCGGGGAAGCTCGGCCATGAAGGCCGCGAGCTTCGGCCCCGCCGCTTCGGGCGTGCGGTAGATCTGCAGATCCTCGCGCATCTCCTCGGGATAGTCGAAGGGCCATTCCTCGGCCTCTTCCTCGACGAAGAAATCGAAGGGGTTGTAGACCGACATGTCGGCGGTCAGGTCGACCTCGATCTTCAGCTCGGTCACCGGTTCGGGAAAGACGAACCGCGCCAGCCAGTTGCCGTAGGGGTCCTGCTGGTGATTAACGAAATGCCCGCCCGGCGACACCCGCAGCGAATGCGAGATCACCCGGGTGCGGCTTTGCGGTGCGGGCCTGAGCCGGATGATCTGCGGCGACAAGGTCACCGGTCGATCATAGGTGTAATGGGTCAGGTGATAGATGCTCGCGTGAATTGCCATGTCCGCCGTGGGATCCCTGTTCCTCTGGGTTTTGTAGATGTATCCGGCATCCGGAGAGCCGCGCATAGCAAAGACTGCCCGAACGGCGTCCGACGCTCAAATTTTGACCGCTTGCCGGTGCGCGCGTGAGCGCCCGGGGCCTCAGGCGGCGAGATAGGCGTCGCGGATCTCGGGATGCGCGGCGAGATCGGCCAGCGTGCCGAAGAACATCTGGCTGCCGCTCTCGATGATCACCGCCCGGTCCGACACGGCCTGCGCGAAATGCAGGTTCTGCTCCGACAGAAGCACGGTCAGCCCTTCGCGCTTGAGCTTCTTGATGACCATGGCCATCTGCTCGACGATCACCGGCGCGACCCCCTCCGAGGGCTCGTCCAGCAGAACGAACAGCGGGTTGCCCATCAGCGTGCGCGCGATGGTCAGCATCTGCTGCTCGCCGCCCGAGAGCGCCTTGCCCCGGTTGTCGCGACGTTCGGCGAGGTTCGGGAAGAGATCGAAGAGCATCTCCTCGGTCCAGGTGACTGCCCCCTCGCGCGGAGGCTGCTGGCCGACGAGAAGGTTCTCGGAGACGGTCAGGTCGGAGAAGATCCGCCGCTCCTCGGGCACATAGCCGATCCCGAGCTTGGCGACCCGGTGCGGCGGCAGGCCGGTGATTTTCTCGCCGCGGAACAGGATCTCGCCCGAGGCGGGCCGGACGAGCTGCATGATCGACTTGAGCGTCGTGGTCTTGCCCGCGCCGTTCCGGCCCAGAAGCGCCACCACCTCGCCATGCGGCACCTCGAAGCTCAGATCGTGCAGCACATGCGCCTTGCCGTAGAGCGAGTTGATCTTGCGGACCTCAAGCATCCGCGGCCTCCTCTGCGCCGAAGACCGTGCCGCCGCCCAGATAGACCTCCTGCACCAAGGGGTTCGCCCGGATCTCGGCGGCGGTGCCCTCGGCGATCAGCGCGCCGCGGTTGAGCACCATGATCCGGTGCGAATGGGCAAAGACGACATCCATGTCATGCTCGGTGAAAAGCACGCTGACCCCCTGCTCGGCGACGATATCGGCGGTGAGCTGCATCAGCGCGATCCGCTCGCGCGGGGCCATCCCGGCGGTCGGTTCGTCCATCAGGAGGAGCATCGGGTCATGCGCCAGCGCGATGGCAAGCTCCATGCGCTTCAGATCGCCATAGGCCAGGACCGCGCAGTGACGTTCGGCCTGATCGGCCATGCCGACGGTTTCGAGAAGCGCCAGCGCCTCGTCCCGGTGGCGGCGGGTGGCGTAGGGCAGGACGCGGAAGATCTCGCCATGATGCGACATCAGCGCGACCTGCACGTTCTCGATCACCGTCATCGACTGGTAGGTCGCGGTGATCTGGAAGGTCCGCCCGACGCCCTTGCGCCAGATCGCGCGGGGCTTCAGCCCGGTGATGTCCTCGCCCGCCAGAAGCACGCGGCCCCGCGTCGGCTTCAACTGCCCCATCAGCATGTTGAAACAGGTGCTCTTGCCCGCGCCGTTGGGCCCGATCAGCGCCAGAAGCTCGCCGCGCTTGAGCTGGAAGGACACGTCGTCCACCGCCCGGATCGCGCCGAACTCGCGGGTGAGGCCCCGGGTCTCGAGAAGCACGTCGCTCATCGCCGCTCTCCCTGCATCAGGCCCAGCCGCTCGGCGCCCTTGCGGAGCGAGCCGACGATGCCCTCGGGCGCGACGATCACCACGAAGATGATCAGAAGGCCCATGACCAGCCGCCAGTATTCGAAGCGCAGGAGCACCTCTTCCACCGATTTGAAGAAGCCCGCGCCGACCACGCCGCCCGAGAGCGTCTTCACACCGCCCAGAAAGACCACGATCAGCGCGTCGAAGCTCTTGGCGATCTCCAGCTCGTTCGGAAAGACGCTGCCCTTCGAGAAGACGAAGAGCGCGCCCGCGAGGCCGCCCATGAAGCCCGCGAAGCCGAAGGCCAGAAGCCGCACCTTCTGGGTGTCGATGCCCATCGCCTCGGCCTGTCTCTGGCTGTCTCGGGCGGCGCGCAGCGCGTAGCCGAAGGGCGAATGCGCGACGTGGCGGAGCGCGATGATGCCGCCGACCGACAGCGCGAGCGCAAGGTAGAAATAGACCGTGGTGTCATTCAGCCAGTCCGCGGGCCAGATGTTGACGAGCCCGTCATCGCCGCCGGTGACGTCTCCCCACTGGTAGACGAGGCTCCAGATGAGCTGCGCGAAGGCGAGCGTCAGCATCGCGAAATAGACGCCGGTGAGTCTCAGGCAGACCCAGCCGATGGCGAGCGCCGCCAGACCCGCGCCGAGCGGGGCCAGAAGGAATGCCAGCTCCATCGGCGCTTCGGCATGGGTGACGAGAAGCGCCGCCACATAGGCGCCGCCGCCGTAATAGGCCGCATGACCGAAGCTCACGAGACCGCCGATCCCCAGAAGGAAATGCAGCGAGGCCGCGAAGAGGCAGAAGACGAGGATGTCGGTGACGAGCACCTGGCTGAAGGACGACCCGTAAAGGGGCAGAGCCGCCAGCACCGCGAGACCCGCGGCCACGATCGCCCGGACCCGCCCCGAGGCGGGCTTGATCGGGCGTTCCGGCTCGCCGACCTGGCCATGTTCGCCCGCCACCTCCTCGCGTCCGAAAAGACCGTAGGGCCGGATCATCAGGACGACGATCATCACGAGGAACATAAGGACCAGCGTCGATTGCGGCAGGTAGGTCACGCCGAAGACGTTGAGGACCGAGATGATCACCGCGGCGAGGTAGGCACCCGGCAGCGAGCCCATGCCCCCGATGACGACCACCACGAAGACCGGGGTCAGAATGGTGAAATCCATCAGAAGATCCGCGCCGCCCTTGGGCAGCTGCAGCGCGCCACCAAGGCCCGCCAGGGCCGAGCCAAGAGCGAAGACGCCGGTGAAGAGCCATGCTTGGTTGACGCCCAGCGCCCCCACCATCTCGCGATCCTGGGTCGCGGCGCGCACCAACACGCCGAAGCGCGTGCGGGTGATCAGGTACCAGAGCCCCAGCGCGATGAAGGGGGTGATGACCAGAAGCACGATATCGTATTTCGGGATCGGCTCTCCCATGATCCGGAACACGCCGCGGAGCCCCGGCGCGCGCGGCCCGAGCAGATCCTCCGGCCCCCAGATGATCAGCGCCAGATCCTGCACCACGAGGATCACGCCGAAGGTCGCGACAAGCTGGAAGAGCTCGGGCGCGCTGTAGACCGGGCGCAGCACCAGCATCTCGATGGCGACGCCAATGAGGCCGACGGCCACCGCAGCAAGGAGGATCGCGCCCCAGAAGCCTATCGAGCCGGGCAGCACCTGCATCAGCGAATAGCCGATATAGGCGCCCAGCATGTAGAGGCTGCCATGGGCGAAGTTGACGATCCGCGTGACGCCGAAGATCAGCGACAGCCCGCAGGCGACGAGGAACAGCGAGCTTGCGTTCGCCAGCCCTGTCAGGATCTGGGCGATGAAAAATTCCATATCCGGGTCCGGGAGAGCGTGTCGCGCCAGCGGCGGCGGGGGTCAGTCCCCGCCGCCACTCGGGCTCATGTCATCATTCGGCAGGCCGCAGAGCCTGCACTTCTTCGTCCGACGGCAGGTAGTCGGCGCCATCCTTGTAGACCCAGTCCACCATCACGCCCTGGCCGTCGCGCACCGTCGTGGTGCCGACATAGGCGCCCGCCGTCGACTGGTTGTCGATCGCGCGATAGGTGATCTCGCCCATCGGCGTCTCCACGGTCAGGCCCTCGAAGGCCTCCCGCAGCGCCTCGGTCTCGGTCGAGCCCGCGGCTTCGAGCGCGGCGGCGATGGATTGCACCGTCATGTAGCCGACGAGCGACCCGATCCGCGGGTGATCGTCATAGGCGGCCTGGTAGGCAGAGACGAACGCGCCCGCCGGGCCGTCGGTCAGGTCGTACCAGGGATAGCCGGTGACGACCCAGCCCTCGGGCGCTTCCTCGCCGAGCGGGTCCATGTATTCCGGCTCGCCCGAGAGCAGGCCGTAGACCTGGCGACCGTCGAAGAGACCGCGGTCGGTGCCCTCGCGCACGAACTTGGCGAGGTCGGGGCCGAAGGTGACGTTGTAGATCGCGTCGGGCTTGGCACGCTCCAGGGCCTGGACCTCGGCGCCCGCGTCGATCTTGAAGACGCCCGGCCATTGCTCGGCCACGAACTCCACCTCGGGCTTCAGCCGCTGCAGGTTCTCCTTGAATGCCGCGACCGCGTCCTTGCCATAGGCATAGTTCGGGGCGATCGTCGCGTATTTCACCGCGTCGGTCTTGGCCGCTTCCTCGGCCAGCATCGCCGCCTGCATGTAGGTCGAGGCGCGCAGGCGGAAGGTGTAGGGATTGCCGGACCCCCAGACGAGGCTGTCGGCGAGCGGCTCGGAAGCGAGGTAGACATAGCCCTTTTCCGCCGCCAGCGACGAGATCGCGAGACCCACATTCGACAGGATCGTGCCGGTGATCATCGCGGTGCCTTCGCGGGTCATCAGCTCTTCGGCGATCTTGATCGCCTCGCCCGGCTCGCCCTGGTCGTCGCGGAAGACGAACTCGAGCTCCTGCCCGAGCACGCCGCCATCTCCGTTGATCTCCTCGAGCGCCAGCTCGATGCCCTGCTTGTAGGGCTCGGCGAAGGCGGCCATGCGCTTGTAATGGTTGATCTCGCCGATCTTGATGCTCTCCGCCACGGCCGCGCCGAGCGGCAGCGCCGCAAGCACGAGCCCCGTGGCCAAGGTCTTGAAAATGCTGGTCTGTGCCATCGTCGTCTCCCGTTGGTCGTTCTGTCAGTCGTGATGCACGAATGCGGGGCTGATCGCCATGCCCAGATCGTCCATCTGCTCGGCCGCGATCAGGTCGCGAATGCGCTTGCGATAGACGAGCGGCCCCTTGTCGATGGCGATCTTCACCGGCTTGCGGCTCTGCGGCCGCTGCTCGGCCTCGTGGATGGCCTCGAGGATCGCCTTGTCCTCGTCGAAGGCGACGCGGAACATCGCATCCATCTTCTCCGAGGCCGCCTCGTCGCCGACCGCCGTGTTCCTGAGATGCATCCAGTGATCGACGGTCAGGTGCTCGTTCACCGGTGTCACGAAATGGATCGCGAAGATGCGCACGCCCGCACCCCGATCCTCTTCCGCGCAGTTCTTCTCGGTGGCGATGCTGCCGAAATCGATCACCGCGGTCGAGGGCAGGTGCAGATCGTAGTAATGCCAGCGGTCCACATTGCCGGTGAAGCCGCCGAACGCCTTGAAGAAGCCGATGGGTTCGGCATCGCGGATCCAGCGCCAGGCGCGGATCACCTCGCCGGTTGTCGAGACATGGACCGGCACGTTCTCGGACGCGGCATTGCCGAGCGTCGTGGGATGCACGAAGCTCACATGCGCCGGGTCGACGAGGTTCTCGGCCACGTTCAAATAATGCGAGCGGATCTCGAGGTGGCCGCCGTGATGAGCGTGCCAGCCGCTGTCCGACATCTCGGGGATCTCGAAGATCGCCGCGGGATCGGCCAGGGTCGGGTCGCCCATCCATACCCAGACCACGCCGTGACGCTCCTCGACCGGGAAGGCCCGGACGTTCGCGCTTTTGGGGGTGTTGTCCTGACCGGGCACGCGCACGCAGGTGCCCGAGCCGTCGAAAGTCATGCCGTGGTAGCCGCACTGGATCGTGTCGCCGATCCTGCGGCCCTTGGACAGCGGCAGAAGCCGGTGCGGGCAGCGATCCTCCAGCGCCGACAATCCACCATCGGAGCGGCGAAAGAGGACAAGCCGCTGGCCGGTGATCTCGAGCGCGGCAAGCGTCTCGTCGAACTCGCTCGACCAGCCGGCGACATACCAGGCGTTGAGCACGAAACTCATCGGCGGTTCTTCCCCCTTGGTCCCGGAACCGATCTTCATTGGCGTCGCGAATTCATTCGTTGTCAAATGAATTTCGACCTCATCGCCGGATCCACGACATCGAGACTAAGCGACAGGCGCCGCGAAGGCCAATTCCTGCGCAGCCTCCGGGATCGGATTCTTCTTGACCGCCCCCGGAAACATTGTTCGCATACAAACGGTATCGCGACAGTCGACAGAACCCCGGAGGGCGCATGGGCAAGCTGGTCATCAAGAACATCGGTCAGATTCTCTCGGGCAAGTTCGAAGACCCGATCTACGAGGGCGACTGTCTCGTCGCCGTGGACGGCAAGATCGCGGGCTGGGGGCGCGAGGCCGATCTCGACTGCGAGGGCGCCGAGACGGTGGTCGACGCGCATGGCGTGACGCTGGCCCCCGGTCTCATCGACAGCCACGTCCACCCCGTCGTCGGCGATTACACGCCCCGCCAGCAGCAGCTGCACTGGATCGATTCCACCCTGCATGGCGGCGTGACCACGATGATCTCCGCCGGCGAGGTCCACATGCCCGGCCGCCCCAAGGACATCATCGGCCTCAAGGCCATGTCGATCGCCGCCCAGCGCTGGTACGAGAACTTCCGCCCCTCGGGCGTCAAGGTCCATGCCGGGGCTCCGGTCATCGAACAGGGCATGGTCGAGGAGGACTTCGCCGAAATGGCCCGGGCCGGGGTGAAATATTTGGGCGAGGTCGGGCTCGGCACCGTGAAGGACGGCAAGACCGCGAACCAGATGGTCGGCTGGGCCCGGAAATACGGCATGCAGTCGACGATCCACACCGGCGGCCCGTCGATCCCCGGCTCCGGCCTCATCGACGCCGACATGGTGATCGAGACCGGAACGGACGTGATCGGCCATATCAACGGCGGCCATTCCGCCCTGCCCGACGACCAGATCATCTGCCTCTGCGAGACCTGCACCTCCGCCTTCGAGATCGTCCATAACGGCAACGAGCGCGCGGCGGTGCTGACCGTGAACACCGCGCGCGAACTCGGCAAGCTCGACCAGGTGATCCTCGGGACCGACGGGCCCGCGGGATCGGGCGTGCAGCCCCTGGGCATCCTGCGGATGATCGCTATGCTCTCGGCCTTCGGAGGCGTCCCGGCGGCGCAGGCCTTCTGCTTCGGCAACGGCAACACCGCGCGCCAGCGCAAGCTCGATGTGGGATTGATCGAAGCGGGCTATTCCGCCGATTTCGTCCTGCTCGACCAGGCGCAGCACGCGCCGGGCAAGGATCTTCTGGAATCGGTCGAGCTCGGCAACCTGCCGGGCGTGGGCATGACCATCATCGACGGGGTGATCCGATCCGAGCGCTCGCGCAACACGCCGCCCGCCCAGCGCCTGCCCGAACGCATCCTCTAATAGCGCAGCCTGATCCGGCTCAGGTGATCTTGCGCAGAAGCGCGATCAGCGCGGTGCGCTCGGCGGCGTCGAGCGGCGCGAGCGTGGCCTCGGTGATCTCGGTCCCGACCCGCTCCAGCGTCGCGATGAGGTCGCGCCCCTCCTGCGACAGCGAGATCAGCGAGCGCCGCTTGTCGCCCGGATCGGGCCGCGTCTCGATCAGGCTCTTGTCGCGCAGCCGGTCGACCACGCCCTTGATCGTGGCGATGTCTATGGCCGCCAGCCGTCCGAGCTGGTTCTGCGACACCTCGCCCGCCTCATGGAGGCGCAGGAGCGTCGAGAACTGCGTCGGCGTCAGGTCCTGCGCGATGGTCTTCTGAAAGATCGCCGCGTGGCGCTGGCTGGCGAGCCGCAGGAGATATCCGACCTGATCGTCGAGCGTGTAGCGCGTGCTCAAGGTGCCGGTCTCAGCGGAGGCCATCCTTCCCCTCGGCCTCCTCCGCCTTGAGCCCGCCGACGCGCGGCAGGGGACGACCGCTATCGGTCACGGCCACGGCCACGAGTATCTCGTTCGCCCGCGGCGCATCGCTCATCTGCACCTCCATCCCGTCGAAATGGCTGCGCACATAGGCCGCGTCCTTGTGGCCCAAAGGCACGTCAAGCACCTGCCCCGGGCCGCCCATCTTCTTGGACGAGGGCACCAGCGCCGCGCCTTTCTCGACCTCCTTGCGGAGCGGCGCGCCGAGCTTCGGATGCAGGATCGCGGCGGCGTGCTCCAGCTCGCCATTCTCGCCCACCATCGCCGATTTGCCGTAGCTCTCGGCCTCGGCGGGCGTGATCCCCAGCGCCTCGACGCAGCGGCGGCCAAGAAGCGCGCCCAGCTCCGCGCCGATTTCCATCAGCTCGGACAGGTCTTCCTGGTAGACGCCCGCGAAGGGGTTCTCGATCACCGCGACCGCCACGGCCTTGCGCGTCGGCGGCGCGATCTCGCGGCCCATCTCGCGATGCGTTTCCTCGATGCTGACGGCGATCTTGCGGATCCTGGCGCTCATCTCAGCCCATCCTCTCCCTTGATGTCCTTGGCCGCGAGGCCGCCTGCCCGGTCATGCACCCGCGCGCCCGTCGACATGACCAGCGCCAGCGCCATCTCGCCCGCGCGCGGCGCGTCCGGCGTGCCGACCTCCATCGCGTCGAAATGGCTGCGCACATAGGAGGCGTTGATATGGGTGATCGGCACGTCGAGCCGGGTGCCCGGCCCGCCGACCTTCTTGGTCGAGGGCACGATGGCCTTTGAGTCGTGCAGCAGCTCGCGCATCGCGTAGCCGCCGGGAGCGTGCCAGAGCGCGCCATGCTCAAGCTCGCCATCGGTGCCGACGATAGCGCCCTTGCCGTAGCCCTGGACCTGGTCGGCCCCGCCCAGAAGCTCCACGAGTTTCCGGGCCATGGTCAGCCCGAGCGGCTTCAAGGGCTCCATGAACCACTGGATGTCCGGCTCGTATCGGCCCGCGAACGGGTTGGCGACGATCGCCAGCGCCGAGGCCCGGCGCAGCGGCGTCTCGGGCGGCGGGCCGCCTTCGTGAAAGATCTCTTCGACCGAGTAAATCATCCGGCGCAATTGCACGTCAGGCATGGGTGAGCGTCTCCAGAGGGCAGTCGATGGGGCCAAGCATACGGGCCTCGCCCTGAAGGAACAGGGCCGCGCCGAAAATCTTGCCACGCGCGCGGAAATCGCTGGCGCGGCGCAGACCGCCAAGGAGGGCCGTGTCGCGGTCGGCGCGCGCGAGCGCCCCGCAGGCGGTGACGACCGCGCGCGTCCCGAGATCGCTGTCGTCGCGGACCGCGTTCGCCGGTCGTCGGGTGATCGCGGGGTGACCCGGCAGGTCCACCGCGTTGGCAATGAGGGTCGCGGCGGCATCGGCTTCGGACGCGGTGGCGGCGAGAACCGTCACGCTGTCGGCGATCCCGAGGCTGAGGCTGCGCCCGTGCCGCCCCGAGGTCGCGATGCCGCGCACCGGGTCGTTCGCCGTGATCGTCACCCGTCCGAACGCCTGACCGTCCGGCCCGGCGATCTGGGCGGTGTAGGTCTCGCCCTCCGCGAGATGCAGCGCGATGTCGCCGCCATTGTTGACATAGGCCCGCCGGAGCGGCGCGGCGGCGCGCATCGCGTCGAGCACCGTCTCGGCCACCGACCCCGCCACCGCCGCCATCGGCGTCAGAAACTCACGCGCGGCCAGTGTCCGTGCGGCGCGCACCATCCGGCGTGCCGTCTCTTCCCGAGGGTCGGTCATCGCGGGCGAGACCGGTTGCCGCAAAAGCTCGAGCGCGCCGACCAGCTCCTCGAGCACCGTCTCGAACCGACGCGCCGCCGCCCGGAACGCCGCCTCGCGCCCGCCTTCGGCACCGATCACCAGGTCGATGGGCCCGTGCTGAAGATGCAGCCGCCCACCGGGCAGCATCGCGGCGACCGGCCCGCTCATTCCTCCGCCGCTCCCGACCAGCGGTAATGCTTGTGCGCGCGCGGATCGTGCGAGCGCGCGTTCGGGGACACCTTCCGCGCCCCGCCCGAGGCGATCTCGGACACCGGCCGGATCGCGTCCACATGCCCGCCGAGCGCGGCGTAGTCCGAGGCCCGGAGCGTGAACTCGATGGGCGCCACAAGGGCCGGGGTCGGCACATAGCCGAAGGACATGGTCGGCATGTCCATCACATCGGCCATCACGGTGATGCCGCCGCCGGGCCAGACATAGGCCTCGGCCCCGCCGCAGGACACATGGGTGAGCGATTCCTTCACCGACCGCGTCAGGCGCACCGGGTTTTCCGTGACGCCCGCCCGCAAACTGCCGCCCGCTCCACCCATGAAAAGCACCGAGCAGATCGACGGCTCGCAATTCTCGGCGATGAGATCGGCCGAGGATTTCAGCGCCTCGGGGATCGGTCGCGGCTGCGGAACCAACTCCTCGTCGAGCTCGAAATAGGCGCATTGCTCGCCGGTCGTGGAGACCATGAAGAGCCGCAGACCCGGCCAGGCGATCTTGGGATTGAACGGCCCCAGGATCGAGAGCGGCTCGTCGATATCGGTGCCGCCCCAGCCGCTGCCGGGATTGGCGACCTGGAAATAGCGCCCCGGCGTCGAGCGCCGCCCGAGCGTCTTGATCCCGGTCGGCGGAATGTCGAGCTGTTTGCCCGCCTCGTGCTCGCTCAGAACCCCGGTGATGTGGTCGTCCACCACCACCACCTCGTCGGCATGGCCGAGCCACTGCTTGGCGAACATGCCGATGGTCGCCGAGCCGCAGCCGACCCGCATCAGTCGCTCGGTCTCGCCGTCGATCACCGGCGGCTGACCCGCCTGCACGATCAGCCGCGTCCCGTGATCGCCGATCACCATCTCGACCGGCTCGCGATTGCAGAGCTGCATGAGCGCGTCGCAGGTGACGCGGCCCTCTTTCTTGCTGCCGCCGGTCAGATGCTCGACGCCGCCCAGGGACAACATCTTCGAGCCGTATTCCGAGGTCGTCACATGCCCGATCGGCTCGCCGTCGGCAAAGACGACATCGCGCTCGTCTCCGATATGGCGGTCGGTGTCGATCTTCACCTTCACGCCGCAATAGGAAAAGATCCCCTCGGTGACGACGGTGACCATGTCGACGCCCGCCACCTCTTGGCTGACGATGAAGGGCGCGGGCTTGTAGTCGGGATAGGTCGTGCCCGCACCGACCGCGGTCACGAAGGGCCGGTCGCCACGGATGATGTCGCCATCCCAGTCGTCGGGAACGGCATCCTTCAGGAACGGCACGAGCTGGCTTTCGCCGCCCTCGATCACGGTCAGGGGATCGAGCCGCACCAGTGTGCCGCCGTGATTGGCGTAGCGGTCGCAGGCCCCCGACCGGCCATCGGCGATGTAGCACATCACCGGGCAGGCATCGCAGCGGATCTTCGCGTCCTTGGGGTCGCCATCAGCCATGACCGGCCTCCTTCAATGCCGCGCGCAGCCGCGCGGGCGTGACCGGCACCTGTCTCAGTTCCGCCCCGGTCGCATGCCGGATCGCGTTCAGGATCGCCGGAGCGGTGGGGATCAGCGCATGCTCGCCCAGCCCCTTCGCGCCATAGGGTCCGTGGGCGTCGGGCTCCTCGACGATCAGCGTCTCGATAGGCGGCACGTCACCGATGGTCGGGATGAGGTAGTCATGCAGGTTCTCGGTGCGGCCGGGTAGATATTCTTCCATCAGCGCCATACCGAGGCCTTGCGCCACGCCGCCATGAACCTGCCCCTCGACCAGCATCGGGTTGATCGCGCGGCCCACGTCATGCGCCGCGACCAGCTTCACCGGCTCCACCGTGCCGAGCGCGAGGTCGACCTCGACCACGGCGAGATGCGCGGCATATCCGAACTGCGCGTAAGGCGCCCCCTGCCCGTTCGCGTCGAGCGGACGGGTCGGCGGATCGTAGCTTTCCTCGGCCGCGAAGACGTAGCCGCGCGCGTCGGGCGCGATCTTCGCAAGCTCCAGAACATGGGTGCCCGCCCCATCGGTCGCGTGGATGAGACCCGGCTCGACGGCAAGCGTCGCGCCTTCGCCTGCGTTCATCCGGGCGAGGATCGCGGCGCGCAGCGCCTCGCCGCTGCGCTTGGCGGCATTGCCCGACACGAAGGTCTGGCGCGAAGCCGAGGTCTTGCCCGCATCGGGCGTCAGCTTGGTATCGCCGCCGACAAGCGACACCTGATCCACGGGAACGCCCAAGGCGGTCGCGAAGATCTGGCTGATGACGGTGTTCGACCCCTGCCCGATATCGACCGCGCCCTGATGCAGAACGATGCCGCCATCGGCGCGGATGCCCGAGCGCATGATCGAGGGGTTCGGCATCGAGGTGTTGCCGCAGCCATACCAGCCAGCCGCCAGCCCGACCCCGCGCTTCCGGCCGTCATGTGCTTCGTTGAACGCCTCCGCTGCGGCCCGCTCACTCTCCCACGAGCCTCTCAGCGCTTCGAGACAGGCGCCGATCCCGACGCCCTGCTCGAAGACCTGCCCGCAGACCGTCGGCGTGCCGTTTCGCAGCGCGTTTCTCAGCCGGAACTCCAGCGGGTCGATGCCCAGCCGGTCGGCCAGCAGATCGAACAGCACCTCCTGCGCGATGGCCGATTGCGGCACGCCGAAGCCGCGAAAGGCCCCGGCGGGCGGGTTGTTGGTGTAGATGCCCCGTGCCTTGGCGCGGTAGGCCGGGACCGAATAGGGGCCCGAAGCATGGACCGGCACGCGGTTCGCCACTGTCGGCCCCCAGCTGGCATAGGCTCCGGTGTCGAAGCGCCCCTCGAAAACCATGCCGGTGATCCGCCCGTCACGGCGCGCGCCGATCCTGAGCGCGATCTCGGAGGGGTGGCGCTTGGTGGTGCTCTGCATCGTCTCGACGCGCGAATAGGTCAGCCGCACCGGCTGCCCGGTCTTCAGCGCGGCGAGCGCGAGAAAGGGCTGAACGCTGAGATCGAGCTTCGAGCCGAACCCGCCGCCCACGCCCGTCGGCACGATCCGGATCGTGTCGGGATCGCGCCCGAGGATCGGTGCCAGGCCGTCGCGATCCATGACCGGCGCCTGGGTGCAGGCATGGATCACCAGCTCCTCACCGTCGAGATAGGCATAGCCAGCCTCGGGCTCGATATAGCCATGCTCGACGAAACCGCTGCGGAAGCGTCCCTCGACCGTCACCTCGGCGGCGGCCAGCCCGCTCTCGGCATCGCCATGGGCGACGAAACCCTCGCACATCAGGTTCCCGGGGTGGGCGTCGTGGAGCCGCGCCGCCTCTGCCGCCTCGGCCTCTTCGGGGGTCGCGGCCACGGCCAAGGGCTCCCACTCGACCGGGAGCGTGGACGGATCGAGCGCCGCGATGGCCTCGGGCGTGCCGACAAGCGCGGCGACCGCTTCGCCCCGGAAGCGGGTCTCGGCCTCGGCGAAGACCGGCTGGTCGATGAAACCGGGGATCACCCCGAACCGGTTCGCCCCCGGCACGTCCGACGCGGTCAGCACCGCGACCAGACCCGGCGTCTCGGCGACGACGGCCTCGAGATCGCCCAGCGTGACCCTTGCCCGCGGATAGGGCGACCGGATCACCCGAAGCTCCAGGGTGCCGGGCGGCGCGACATCGTCTCCGAACCGCTCGCGTCCCGAGACCTTGTCCGCCCCGTCGCGCCTCCGGATCGGCTGTCCGACCTCGCCCGGCCCGTCGACAGTTTCCGAGGGCACGCCCCGGACCGCGTCGATGATCTTGCGATAGCCGGTGCAGCGGCAGAGCACCCCGCCCAGCGCGTCCTTGACCTGCGTCTCGTCCGGCGCCTCGACTCGACGCAGCAGCGCGGTCGCCGCGACCATCATGCCGGGTGTGCAGATCCCGCATTGCGCCGCGCCGTGATCCTGGAAGCGTTCGCCCAGCGCGCGCGTGACCGGATCCGAGGCCGCCAGCCCCCCAACCGTCTCGATCTTTCGGCCCTCGGCCTGATGCGCGGGCATCAGGCAGGCGCAGACCGGCGCGCCGTCGACCAGAACCGTGCAGGCCCCGCAATCCCCGGCATTGCATCCGATCTTCACGTCCCGGCAGCCGAGATCTTCGCGCAGCACCCGCGAGAGGCGCGTGCCCGGGATCGGCGCGGTCTCGACCTCGCGGCCATCCAGCGTGAGCCGCAGCGTCGCGATCTTGGACATCTCAGTCATTGGCAGCAGCCCTTCGAATGGCCCGACGAATTTGCTCCAGCACGACCTCGAGACGATAGAGCGCGGTGCCGCGGACATCGTCGATGGGCGCGAGTTCCGGGATCAGCTCCGCGCCGATTTCAAGCGCGTCGATATCCGAACCCTCAAGCGCGGCCTCGAGCGTCGAGAGCCGCTGCGCCACGGCGGAGCAGGCCCCCGTCGCCACCCGGAGGTCGGTGATCGTCCGGTCGCGCCGGAGGACCACGAGCGCCGCGGTCATCGCGATGGAGATCACCATGTAGCGGCGGCTTCCGAGCTTCTCGAAGGCCGAACCCGCGCCGTCCGGGAGCGGCGGGACGATCACCGCGGTCACGATCTCATCCGCGTCGCGCGCCGTCGCGCGCACCCCGGTGATGAAGCGCGACACCGGCACCCGGCGGACACCGCGCGCTGCGCTGGCCAGTTCGACCTCGGCATTGAGGATCAGGAGCGGCGGCACGCCGTCGGCGGCGGGAGAGGCGTTGCAGAGATTGCCCGCGATGGTTCCGGCGTTCTGGATCTGGAGGCTCCCGACCTCGCGCGCCGCTTGCCTCAGCGCATCGAAAGCCGGGGGCAGGTCGGCATGGACCAGCGCCGACCAGGTCGTCGCCGCGCCGATCCGCAGCGCGCCGTCCTGCCGCGAGATGCCGGTGAGGTCCTCGATCCGGGTCAGGTCGATCAGCCGCCCCGCGAGCCCCGAGGCGCCCGAGGCCGGATAGAGGTCGGTGCCACCGGCGACGATCAGCGCCCCGGGTTCGGCGACGAGGTCGAGCGCCGAGGCCAGGTCGGTCGGGCACAGATAGGACATGGCGACCCCCGAAGTTCATTCGTATGCGAATGGTATGGCCGGGGAGAAAATTCTGTCAACGGCGGAGTGCGCCGCATCTGCGCTCAGACCGGGAAACGGTTCTCGGTGACGATCCGCCAGATGCGGCGATTGACGTCGAGGATCGCCTGGATCGCCTGCTCGACACCGTTGAGCGCCTCGGCGTCGATGGCAAGCTCTTCGCCCAGCTGCAGCCGGGTCTTGCGGTCGGCGATCCGCATCATGATCGACTTCGCCTGCCCGCTATCGGCATCGAAGGCGTAGATGCAGTGGTTGTAGCGGTTGCGAAGCCCCGCCTGCGCGGCCAGCGCCCTTGTGGCGCCGACGATCTCGGTGCGGAGCGTCTCGGGACAGCCGTCGCGCTTGGCCAGGCGGTCCACGAGGTCGATCCGCGCCCGCATCGTGTTCAGCGTCAAAAACACGATGGTCGCCTCTTCCTTGCCGGTCTTCAGAAGACCCGCGATCAGGTGGACAAGGAGGCTCTCGGTATTGGTGAAGGTGTAGTTCAACCGCCCGAGCGCCGCGAGGAAGCGCTCGAACTCGGGGCTCGGCAGGGCGGCGGGCGCGTTCATCGGCCCGGCGCCATCAGAAGCCGCGCCGCCTCGGTCCGGTTGCGGACACCGAGCTTCTTGATGATGTGATGCATGTGCAGCTTGACCGTATGCTCGGACAGGTCGAGCGCATCGGCGATGATCTTGTTCTGGCGCCCATGCGCGGCGAGCGACAGCACCTCGAACTCGCGCGCGGTCAGCTTTTCGCGGATCGCGGCATCGGGCGAGGGACGGCCGGTCTCGGGGGTCGAGAGACCGAGCCGGCAGATCGCCTCGGCCGGGATATAGGGCTGACCGAGCAGGAACAGCTTCAAAAGCGAGATCCAGACATCGGTGCGGATCGCCATCGGCAGGAAGCTCGCCCCGGCGCTGGCGCCATTGGTGAAGCGCGTCTCGAAGAGCGCGTCGAGGTCGCTCTCGTCATCGTAGCAATGGGCGAAGATCACCTTGGTCGAGGTGAGGTCCAGATCCTCGCGGAGGCTCTGCTCGTCGCGCGAGACGCCGGGCGCGACCAGAACCACCCGGATCGCGCCGGTATCGGCGGGGCGCGTCCCGTCATCCACCCGCAGGAGCGGGGCGTCGGGAAAGGCCTGGCCGATCGTCATGATCAAAAGCTCGGAGAAGTAGTCGCTGGGCCCGATCAGAAGCAGCGCGCAGGGCGGCTCTGACGGTTGGGCGCGGCCACTTTGAGGGCCGCCGAGGGGCGGCCTTTGGGGGGCTCGAACATACATTTCAAAATATCTCGCTCAAAAAAGAAACGTTACCGCCCGAAAAGCACCACACCTCGCTTCAGGCACGATCAGGGTAGTGCAGGTTCCGGGACTTGGGAACTCACCGAAAGATGTACACGCTCTGGCGTTCACCCAGCGTCAACCGAACGGCGCCATCGACAACCTATCGTCAAACATCTGGGAACGCGGGGCTTTCCCGGAGCCTTCGCGAACCGCCGACGGCCCGAAAACAGGGTTAACAAAAGATTAACCCGGCGCCGGACAACACCCCGGATCCCACCCCGCCCGACGCCATTTTTTCGCCACATTCGCTTCGGCTGACCCAACGGAACCCACCGATTCGGTCGATGCGAAGGCCTGTCACCCCCGCCCTAGGGTGAGGCCGCGGCACGCCCATTGAGCGGCTGGAGAGGTCTAGCCCTCCCGAGGCTCAATGAGCGAGCGGGACGCCCCCTTGTCCCGTTTTCAACCCAACCGCATTCGCGCCGACCGATTTAGAGATGAGCTTCGGCGGCACGGTGCCTCAATTTGGAGACCACCCATGTCCGGAAACCGGAACAGCAATTGGATTCTGCCGCCGCATTCGCATGACGACGCGCAGAGCCAATCCGAGCATCAGACCCAGAAACAGGCCGAGATGCAGGGCCAGAAGCAGTTCGAGATGCAGGGCCAGAAACAGTCCGAGACGCAGGAACAGAGCTCGGATCAGGGACAGCACCAGTCCCAGGCCTCCGAGGCCTATGTCAAGGCGGCCAGCCACAACGCCAATGACAACGGCAACACGAACGGCAACCAGAACGGCAACGCCAACAGCAACACCAACGACACCTCGACAAACGTGCACAACGCCTCGTCGACCTCGAACAACAGCGACACGCACACCAAGACGGTGAACGACAGCTCGGTCAGCAATGACAGCGACACCGACGTGGACGTGGATGTCGATGTGGGCCTCGACCTGAGCGCCACGCTGGAAGAGCTGCAGCCGGAGAGCGACGAGGATTTCTTCGACATCGATCTCTCGCATGGCTCGATCGGCGACATCCTCGCGGCGCAGGGCGACCTGAACCCCGGCGATGACATCAGCATGGGTGACATCCTCACCAATGCGCTGAACGGCCCGGGCAACGATGTCGGCACCGTCAACGTCATGAGCAACGCGCTCTCCGACGACGACATGCTGGATCGCCCCTCGGTCAGCAACGATGCCAACTTCTCGAACACCGGCACCGCGACCGCGGGCACCGCGACGTCCGATGACGGCATCAACGCCGATGGCGGCGCGGGCAGCGCCGGTGGTGGCGCGATCAGCCTTGGCGGCTTCGCGGCCGGTGGCCACGCCTCTTCGGGCAACGGCACCTCCGGCGATGGCGGCGAGGCGACCGGAGCCGCGGGCGG